>JBFHGI010000120.1:0-6645 GCA_041583175.1 Pseudorhodobacter sp.
AATGGTAATGACTGCCGACCTGAATAGGCCTGTCGCCCGTGTTGGCGATCATCAAAGTTAGGCTGGTTGAACCTGTATTCAGCTCAATCTCACCCGCGGCAGGGAACATTTCTCCGGGGATCATTTGGCGCGACCTTTGCGAAGGTAAACAGCGGCCCCCACAGCAAGAGCAGCAACAGCGGCAATGGCGAGGTGGTCGGGTTCAGTGACCAGATGCCAGAGGTTTTGCAGCACACTATTGGGCGCGTGGTCGCCAGCATGGGCGAAGGCGGCAGTTGGCAAAAGGGCGAAAAGGGTCAGGCTATGGCGCATCGGGGGCCTCCTATCGGATCGGGTGGTGAACGGTGACAAGCTTGGTGCCATCGGGAAACGTGGCCTCGACCTGCACGGAGTGGATCATCGCAGGAATACCCTCCATGCATTGATCGGCGGTAATCACATGCGCGCCCGCCTGCATCAGATCGGCGACAGTGCGGCCATCGCGCGCGCCCTCCACCACGAAATCAGAAATCAGGGCAATCGCTTCGGGATGGTTCAGCTTGACGCCGCGCGCCAATCGGTTGCGCGCGACCATGGCGGCAAGGCTGATCATCAGCTTTTCACGCTCTCGCGGGGTCAGGTTCATCTCATACTCCTTGCAATTGCCAGACGCGGGGCAGGGGCTGTGCACGCAACACGCGCAAAATTCGGGCGATCTGGCGCTTCAGCGGCCAGCCGTCACGGGCCAGAACACGGGCAACACATTTGCCATCCCAAGCCGATGCAGCAGCTTGCGTTCCGGGCTCATCCAACACTTGACGCAGCGGGCCAAGCGCATCCTCGGCCCCGGCACCGACCAAAGCGATGACGCCAAACGCGCGGGCATCCCCCAGTAAAGCAGGGGCAGACATTTGCCCCAGAAACTCTGGCCCGAACTGCACCGTATCGGCCCAGACAGGGCGATTGCCGCAGCGCACCATCCGGTGGTCCTTTAGCCGTGCGGCGGTAAGGGATTCGTTCATCGCATGACGCCCTAGCACCACGCTTTCCACCAGAAGGCAGCTCGCGCCTTCGACCAGATCAATCCGTGTTTCGCGGTTCAGATTGCTATGTTCGAACAGAATGGTTTCTTGCGGCAACCAGTCCAGCCGCGCGCCTGCCCCGACGCGCGCCGATACCCGCGCCTCGGCCGCAAGGCCGCGACTGGCATAGGCCCGCTCGGCCGTTTGGGTGGTGGCCGTCAGCTGCGTTCCATCGCCAAGCGTCATTTCATAGCCGAGCCTGTCCTGATCCGTCAGCCCTCCTGCGGTATTCAGGAAGATAACCTCGGGCCGGTCGCCCCCGTGATGTGGCATGAATACCTTGGCGCAGCCTTCCTGCCGCAAATCGAGCAGGCGTTGCTGGCCCCCGGCCATGACAAAGCTCGCATGGGCATGCCCATGGCTGCGCTGCATCATAGGAAGGGGTTGCTTGGCATACATCTGGCGTTTTCCTGTTGGCCGCCACTCAAACAGCGCGGCCGCCGGAACAGAATATCTATGCGGGGCGAATGAAGGAGAGTCAGAGGGCAGCGGTGCGCCGAGGCTTAAAAATGTGCGTGTTGTCTAAAAAATATGCGGAAATAAGACGATCCCAGTCGCCGACAATTTCCTGAGGTGCGGCGGGTGCTCCGCAGGCGGGGGCTTTATATGGCGGGGAGCTGCGGCTATGGTCAGACCTGACGCAATTCAGGAACAGACCCGCCATGTTGATCGGAATACACCCCTTGCTGTCCCCCGACCTATTGCACGCTCTGGCGGCGATGGGGCATGGCGATGAAATTGCGATTGTCGATGCAAATTTCCCTGCCACCACCTGCGCGCAACGCCTGATCCGCATGGATGGCGTCACCGCCACGGCGGCGCTGGAGGCCGTGCTGACCCTGCTGCCGCTGGACAGTTATGTCGATCACAGCGCCAATGTGATGCAGGTTGTGGGTGATCCAAATGCCGTGCCGCCCGCCGTTGCCGCCTTTATGGATATCATCGGTACAAAGGGAAAGCTCGGCTCGGTGGAGCGGTTTGCCTTCTACGAACGGGCGAAAAACTGCTTTGCCATCGTGCAAACGGGGGAGGGGCGTCTGTACGGCAATATCATCCTGACGAAAGGGGTCATTCCCGCCTAACCCTCTGCAATCAGGGCATTGCTGCGCAGTGATGCCAGCAGTGTTTCCTTCGATGTGCGCAAATGGGCGGCTGCCGCCTCGGCTGCTGCCGTCTCATCGCCGCTGCGCAGGGCCTGGATGATTGCCAGATGCTCGCGGATGGCGGCCTCGTTCCTGTGCCGTTCCATCCGTTTGTCCCATTGGTAGTGGTAATGGAAGATGAGCGTGATAACCTTCTGGAATTGCTTTACAAAACGGTTCTGCACGACCGAGGTGATCGCATGATGGAACGCTTCATCCAGGGGCGAAAAATCATGGAAGTCGCGGTCGATCCGTGCCGCAAGATCGTTGTGCTGCTTTTCCAGCGCGGTCAACCTGTCCCAAATCGGATGGCTTTGCGGCAGGTGGACCAGCGTGCGCACAGCGTTCAGTTCCAGAACCGCGCGAAACTCCGACAGTTCGATCGCATACTCCGCTGTAAACCCGAGCAATAGCCACCCGCCCCGCGGGCGGCGGGCGACCAGACCGAACTGGCTGAGGCCAGACAGAAACTCTTGCAAGACATGCGGCGGCACAGAAAACTCTTTGGCGAGTTTTGCAACATTCAGCGGCGTTCCTGCCGCCACGTCAAAGCGCAGCACCCATTTCAAGAACCGGCGTTCCAGTTCCTCGCGGGGCAAATATTCGTCCCGTATCGCAAGCCGGTCTTTGGCCGTTGGCGCGCGCAGCACAGTCTTTTTGCGCCCTTGCCATTCCAGCAAACCCGCGTCGGAAAACGCCGTCAAAACAGCGCGCACCGTGGTTCTGCTGATGTTGAGCTGATCTGCCAAGGCCAGCTCCGGCGGCAGGTCCGCGCCAATCGGCAGGGTCGCAACCACCGACAAAAGCTCCTGATAGGCCAGGCGGAAACGATCATCTGTACGTGCCATTGCTCCCCTTTCCTGCGTCTCGCAAGAATGTTTTTTGTATAAAAAAAATAAAAACAATAGGCAACAGTTTGCGGGCCTGCTTACATGCTGACCAAGGAAAACGAATCTGCGGTAGGGGAGGACCAATGACTCGGCAAGCCGAACAGATGCTGTGCGGAACCTGCGTTGCCCCGGGCCAGTTTGCCTTGGTGTCACAAGATCTGCCGCATTCCGCCCCCGAAGGCTGGGTGTTGGTGGAAACCGCCGCTGTGGGCATCTGCGGCACCGATTACCACATCTTCGACGGCAAGCACCCGTTTCTGAACTACCCGCGCGTCATCGGGCATGAGCTTTCGGGCCATGTCTTGCAGGATGCGGGGCCATGGCGCAAAGGGCAGCTTGTGGTGGTGAACCCTTATGTCGCTTGCGGGCGGTGTCGGGCCTGCACGCGGGGCAAGCCGAATTGCTGCACTCGGATCGAGGTGCTTGGCGTGCATCGCGATGGTGGCCTCTGCGCCCGTTTTGCGGTGCCGTCTGCAAATCTTTATGCGGCAGAGGGGCTAAGCCCGCGTCAGGCGGCGATGGTCGAGTTTCTGGCAATCGGCGCGCATGCGGTTGCACGCTCGGGCCTTTTGGCGGGGGATCTGGTTTTGGTGACGGGGGCGGGGCCAATCGGGCTTGGTACGGCCCTGTTTGCCCGACTGGCCGGGGCAGAGGTGCATGTGCTCGACGCCAGCGCCGAGCGATTGGCCGCAGCGCGCGGATTTGGCTTTGAACGGGGGTTCCTTCCCTCGCAAACCTTGCCAGCAGAGGAAGGCTATGACGTGGTGTTCGACGCCACCGGAAACGCCAAGGCGATTGAGGCGGGCTTTGCCCATGTCGCGCATGGCGGCAGTTATGTTCTGGTCAGCGTCGTGCGCGATGACATTACCTTTGCCGACCCCGAATTCCACAAGCGCGAGATGCGCCTTATCGGCAGCCGCAACGCCCTGCGCGCGGATTTCGAGGTGGTGATGGCCGCCCTGCGCGATGGCCGGATCGATGCGGAAAGGCTGGAATCCGAGGTGCTTGCGCTCGCCGATCTGCCTGCGCGTTTTCCGGATCTGGTCGCCAATCGGGACGCGATCATCAAAGTGATCGTCGACTTCACCCAAGGGGACGTGGCATGAGTGAACTCGTCAACATGCAGGGAATCGAAAAACACTTCCCCGGTGTTCACGCGCTGCGCTCTGTCCAATTCGATCTCGGCGCTGGTGAAGTCCATGCATTGATGGGCGAGAATGGCGCGGGAAAATCCACGTTGATGAAGGTGATGTCCGGCATCTATCAACCCGATGGCGGCACCATTGCGATCGCAGGCGAGCAGGTCATGATCAACGGCCCCCGCGCGGCGCAAAACCTTGGAATTGGCATCATCCATCAAGAGCTTGCGCTGATGAATGATCTGACCGTGGCGCAGAACATCTTTATCGGCCGCGAGCCCCGCCTGCGCTTTGGCCGCTTGGATGAGGCTGCGTTGAACGCGCAGGCAGACGCCATCTTTGCCAAGATGAATGTGAAGATCGACGCGCGGGCCGAGGTGCGGACGCTTTCCGTTGCCAAGCAGCAAATGGTGGAGATCGCAAAGGCGCTTTCGTTCAAATCCCGTATCCTGATCATGGATGAACCCACCGCCGCGCTGAATGATGCCGAAACCAACGAGCTGTTCACCATCATCCGGCAATTGCGGGCCGAAGGCGTGGGAATTGTCTATATCAGCCACAAGATGGATGAGATCAAACGCATTTCCGACCGCGTGACGGTGATGCGCGATGGCTCTTATGTCGGCACGGTGGCCGCCGCTGAAACCCCGATTTCCACCATTATCTCGATGATGGTGGGGCGCGAGTTGGAAGCCGTGCATGTCGATATCCCCGACCTTTCAGCCGCGCCTATGGCGCTGGAGGTGAAGGGGCTGACGCGGGGGCGGTTGGTGCGAAATGTTAGCTTTTCCTTGAAACAGGGTGAGATTTTGGGATTTGCGGGCCTGATGGGGGCAGGGCGCACCGAAGTCGCCCGCGCGATCTTTGGCGCCGATCCGCGTGAGGCTGGCGAGATTATCGTGCATGGAAAGCCGGTGCAGATTGCCAGTCCCAAGGATGCGGTGGCCGCAGGCATCGGATATCTGTCCGAAGACCGTAAACATTTCGGCCTCGCCCTTGGTCTGGACCTGCGCGACAATATCGCCATGGCCAGCCTGCCGCGTTTTGGCAATGCTATGGGCATTCTGGATGACGCGGCTTTGGCCAAGGTGGCGGATGAATACATCCAGACCCTGGCCATCCGCACCCCATCCGCGCGCCAAGAGGTGCGGCTGCTGTCAGGCGGCAACCAGCAGAAAGTGGTCATCGCGAAATGGCTGCTGCGCAACTGCGATATCCTGATCTTTGACGAACCCACCCGCGGCATCGACGTTGGTGCCAAGGCCGAGATTTACCGCCTTCTGCAATCGCTGGCTGCCGAGGGCAAAGCCGTGATTGTCATCAGCGCCGAGCTGCCCGAAGTGCTGCGGCTGTCGCATCGCATCGCGGTGATGTGCGAAGGGCGGCTGACCGGGATTTTGCCGGGCGGGCCAAACACCTCACAAGAAGATATCATGCATCTCGCCACCCTGCGCGCAGATGAAGAGACAGGAGCCATGGCATGACAACCGCCGCAGCCACCCCTAAAACCCGCAAAGCCTCTGGCGCGCAGCAGAAGTTCCTGGCTTTTGCCAGCCTGATCGTTCTGTTGGCGTTTTTCTCCATTGCTTCACCGAACTTCATGCAAACCTCGAATATCATTGCGATTCTGCAGGCAACCTCGGTCAATGGTGTGCTGGCGATTGCGGCCACGCTGGTGATCATCACGGGCGGGATTGACCTTTCTGTCGGGACGTTGATGACCTTTTGCGCGGTCATTGCCGGCGTGGTGCTAACCTATTGGGGCCTGCCACTGCCACTGGGGATTATCGGCGCGATTGCTGCGGGGGCAACCTGCGGCCTGGTATCTGGTACGCTGGTCGCCAAAATGAAAATCCCGCCCTTCATCGCCACTCTGGGAATGATGCTGATCCTGAAAGGACTATCGCTGGTGATTTCGGGCACCAAGCCGATTTACTTCAACGACACACCGTCTTTCCCCGAAATCTCGACCGGATCATTGATCGGTGATCTTATTCCCGCCGTTCCGATCCCCAACGGCGTGCTGATCCTGTTTCTGCTGGCGCTGGCGATCGGCTATGTCCTGAACCGCACTGTCTTGGGCCGCTATTGCTTTGCGCTGGGCTCGAATGAGGAAGCCGTGCGCCTGTCGGGGGTAAATACCGACGGCTGGAAAATGGCGATCTATGCGCTGGCGGGCGGGATTTGCGGCATCGCGGGGCTGATCATCGCCTCGCGGCTGAACTCTGCCCAACCCGCGCTGGGCCTTGGGTATGAACTGGACGCGATTGCCGCTGTCGTGATTGGCGGCACCAGCCTTGCGGGGGGGCGCGGCTCTGTCCTTGGCACAATCATCGGCGCGCTGATCATGTCGGTGTTGCTGAACGGCTTGCGCATCATGTCGGTCGCGCAGGAATGGCAGACCGTTGTCACC
>JBFHGI010000121.1:0-6527 GCA_041583175.1 Pseudorhodobacter sp.
ACCTGCTGCGCGCGCCTTGCTTGTGAAGACACTGGCCGACGCGGATTTTGGCAACCGGGCGCGGATTGTGCGGGTGAACGGGTTGGATACGGAATGGGGGGCGGATGACATAGCTGCTTTTGTCGGTGCAGCTATTGATGCCCTGCTGATCCCCAAAGTCTCGACCCCCGAAGTTCTGGACGCCGTGGCCGAGATGATCCCAGACACCCCGCTCTGGGCCATGATGGAAACCGCGCTGGGGATGCTCAACGCCACTGCGATTGCCGCGCATCCAAGGCTGGCGGGCATGGTGATGGGCACCAATGATCTGGCCAAGGAGTTGAACAGCCGCTTCCGGCCCGACCGCTTGCCGATGCAGGCAGGGCTTGGCCTGTGCCTGCTGGCCGCAAAGGCGCATAACCTGACGATCATCGACGGGGTTTATAATGCCTTCAAAGACGACGAAGGCCTGAAAGCCGAATGTGAACAAGGCCGCGACATGGGGTTTGATGGCAAAACCCTGATCCATCCGGCGCAGTTGGAGATTGCCAATACCGCCTTCGCCCCGAGCGAAGCCGAAGTGACCCTTGCCCAGCGCCAGATCGACGCTTTCAATGCGGCAAAGGCCGAAGGGCAAGGCGTGGCGGTTGTGGATGGCAAGATCGTTGAGAACTTGCATATTGTCACCGCAGAGGCGACCTTGGCCAAAGCAAAGGCCATCGCGGCGATGGCCTGAACCGAAAGGCGTAGTGGCATGCTTCTTATACTTCTCGGGCTTCTGCTCTGGTCCGGCGCCCATTTCTGGAAGCGCATCTCTCCCGATAGCCGCGCGCGGTTCGGGGACAAGGGCAAGGCGATTGTGGCCGTGGCCTCTGCGCTGGCGATTGTGCTGATGGTGATCGGCTATCGCGGGGCGGAGGGGACGTTTTTCTGGGGTCGAAGCCCGGCGATGACAGGGATCAACAACCTGTTGATGCTGTTTGCCTTTTACCTTTTCGCAGCCTCGGGCGCGAAGACCCGCGTCACCAAATGGGTGCGCAACCCGCAGCTGACGGCCGTGAAGGTCTGGGCCATCGCGCATTTGCTGGTGAACGGTGACACGCCGTCGTTTTTGCTGTTCGGCGGGCTGTTTGCCTGGGCGCTGGCCGAGGTGATCGTGCTGAACCGGGTAGCACCGCCTGCGCCCTACCACGAGGTGCCGGTGAAAAAGGAAATCACCGCAGTCGTGGCAACGCTTGTTGTCTTTTCTCTTACCGCTGCCGTGCATATCTGGCTCGGCTACAATCCGTTTGGGTGATCCATGAAACTCTACCGCTTGCTGACCGAAGAAGACACATCGGCCTTTTGCCACAAAGTCACCGATGCGCTGAACAAAGGGTGGGAGCTTTATGGCTCGCCCACCTATGCCTGGGATGCCGCCAAAGGCGTGATGCGCTGCGGTCAGGCCGTGACCAAAGAGGCCCCAGGCACCTACACGCCGGAAACCAAGCTCGGCCAGCACTAGTTCCAGCGGCGGTGGGTTGAAACCCACCTCCCCTCCCCCAAGGATCACTGCTATGAAAACCAATCCCGGCCGTTTTTTCGAAGATTACACCTTGGGCGAAACCATCTCCCATGCCGTTCCCCGCACTTTGGCCGAAGGAGAACGCGCCCTCTATCATGCGCTTTATCCAGCCCGCCATGCGATCTATTCCTCGGATGATTTTGCGGGGCGCTGCGGGTTGGAGGGCTCTCCTCTCGATGACCTGATCGCCTTTCACACCGTCTTTGGCAAAACCGTCCCCGATATTTCGCTGAATGCCGTGGCCAACCTTGGCTATGCCGATGGTCGCTGGCTGGCGCCAGTTTATCCCGGCGACACGCTGCGATCCGAAAGCACCGTGATCGGGTTGAAGCAAAACTCCAACGGGAAATCCGGCGTCGTCTATGTGCGCACGACCGGCCTGAACCAGCGCGACGAGCCTGTGCTCGAATACGTGCGCTGGGTCATGGTCCGCAAGAACCGCGACACACCCGCACCGGACACGGTTATCCCGGAGTTGCCGGAGAGCGTTAGCCCCGACCGTCTGGTCATCCCCGAGGGGCTCGACTTCAGCGATTATGATTTCACCTTGGCCGGTGAGCCGCATCGCTGGGGCGATTACGACATCGGCGAGAAAATCGACCATGTGGACGGTGTGACGATTGAGGAATCCGAGCATATGCTCGCCACCCGTCTGTGGCAGAACACAGCGAAAGTGCATTTCGATGCAACAAACCGCGAAGATGGTCGCCGCCTGATCTATGGCGGGCATGTCATCAGCCTTGCGCGGGCGCTGTCGTTCAACGGGCTGGCCAATGCCCAGATGATTGTGGCCCTGAACGCAGGGGCCCATGCCAACCCCTGCTTTAGTGGCGACACCGTGCGGGCCTGGTCCGAGGTGCTGGACAAGGCCGAAACCGATGCCCCCGGCGTAGGCGCGATCCGCTTGCGGTTGGTGGCGGTGAAACATGGTGCGCCCACATTTGCGCTGCGTGGCGAGGACGGCAAATACCATCCGGAGGTGCTGCTCGACCTCGATTACTGGGCGCTGATGCCCCTCTGACATGCGTATTGTCTTCGCTCTTTTCGCAGCCCTTTGGCTTGCCGCTCCGCTTCGCGCCGCCGATATCCCGGCGGAAGATCTGGAAGTGTTTTTCGAACTGGTCGCCATTGGCCCCATCGCCGCGGTAGAAGCCACGCTGGCGGAAACGCCTGCATTTGCCATCGCCAGCGATCCGGATGGATTTGCGCCAATCCACATGCTCGACTATGCGGATTTCGCGGGAAAGCTGGCGCTGCTGATCCGGCACGGGGCAGATATCAATACCCAGACCAATGACGGCATCGGGCTGATCCATATCCTGATCGACCCTGAATTCCTGCCGCTCGTGTTATCTGCGGGGGCAGATATCAATCTGAAGGATGCGCAAGGGCGAACGCCCTTGATGCTGTTTGCCCAAGAGCCGGAGGGCGCGGATATGGTGCGCGCCTTGCTGGCCGCAGGGGCGGACGCGGGTTTGCGCGATGCGGAAGGCAACAGCGTCACCTATTATGCGCGCGAAAGCGGGCAAGATCCGTCTCTGATCGACGCTTTGCAAAGGGCAGGCGCGCCGGCGGACTGACGGCCTGCCCTTAGCTGGCCCCGCGCGTGAACTTGTGCGGCAAAAGGTCCGCAACGGGATGCCGTGAAACCGTACCGTTTCCATCGGCCAAGAGGACGCTGGCCTCAGGGGCGTAATCCGCGATCATCTCGCGGCACATGCCGCAGGGGCTGACCACCTGCACCGCACCCGATGGGGCATGATAGACGGCGACAATCGCCTCAACTTCCGCGGTGCCGTCTTCGGTCAGTGCCCGTCCCAGCGCGACAGCCTCGGCACAAACTGCGATGCGGCCCACGGTGGCGTCCAGATTGATGCCCGTGAAGATCATCCCGTTCCGCAGGCGGAGTGCGGCCCCAACGGCATGCCACCCCGGCCGATAGCGCGCTACGACAATCGCCGTTGCCTCTGCAACAAGTTCTGTGTCCTGATCCACCTGCCCAACCCTCTTATCCAAAATCACACTTGCACGCTGCCCCGCATTCGCGCCACAGTAAAACATGCGTATTTTGTACAGGTTCGCCCGATGAAGCCGCTTTTTCTGCCTGTCGTAACGATGATTTGCCTCGCCCAGCCTTTGCATGCCGATGAGGCGCAGGACTTTATCACGGCCAACGTCATTTCTACCATCTATCACGAATTCGCCCATGCCCTGATCGACCTGACAGATGCACCCGTAGAGGGCCAGGAGGAAGCGGCAGCCGATATCCTGTCGATCATGTTGCTCGACGCCTTTTGGGAAGACGACAGCGCGCAATCCATCACCGCATTGACAGCGCTTTCTTTTGAATTGGCGGTGCAAGAGGCCGAAGACCCTGCCCATTGGGCAGCGCATGAGCTTGATCTGGAACGCTATTACAATCTGGTCTGCCTGTTTTACGGTGCAGACCCGGAAACCCGTGCGATGCTCGCCGAAGATTTTGAACTTCCCGCCCCCCGTGCGAAAGCCTGCGTTGAAGAGTTTACGCGCGCCGCAAGCATCTGGACAGGCATCCTCGACCCGCTGACCAACCGGAAACCCGAACAATCCATCGCCTTTACGGGCGACACCAGCACTGATGTCAAAACGCTCTTGGCGGCTGAGGCGGCGGCACTGAACGACACCTACGACCTTCCTCAACCGATTTCTATCAAGCTGGAAAGCTGCGGCGCAGAAAATGCATTCTACGATGCGGCGACAGCTTCGATCACCGTTTGCACCGAGTTTGTCGCCTTTCTTGAGCGTCAAGTCATCGCGAATGATTTGTGATCACATCTGCAAAACCTACCTGCTGAAAGTGCCTGCCCCCTGCCACCCTTGATAGAGAGAAGGCCGAGATATGATAGCGAAACACTACGCTTTTTGCCTTGTTGCAGCCCTTTCCATGACACCTGCTTCCATGCGTGCCGAAACACTGACTGTTTCAGGCGGGGTCAAACTGCTCAGCGACAGCGTGTCCAACGGACATACACTGTCGAATGGCAAAGCCTCGGCTCAGGCCTATATAGAGGCGGAAATTGCAGGTTTCTTTGCCGAGATCTACTTTGCGACCGTCCGCAATGGCACCGATGACACCGAAATCGATTACACGCTCGGCTATCGAAACGAACTGGAGTCAGGCCTGCATTATCAGCTTTCCTATGCGCGGTATACGTTGAACAATACAGGCGACTGCTGCGGTCAGGTGGTCTTTGAACTCGGGCAGCAATTCAACGATAGGATAGATCTGACAGGCACTTTGGCATATGACCCGAGCGCGAAGCTGCGGGACACGAATGTTGAACTGACCTATACGCCACGTGACAGCTGGGACATCACGGCCAGACTGGGGCGGGAGCAGGCCTCGCACAATTATGCCAGTCTGGGTGTGACCTATTGGGCCACGGAGAATACGGCCCTGACATTGCGTCTACACGATTCCAGCGATGAAAAACCCAGAATAGCGGCTTTGCTGGAATATGACTTTACCTTGCTCAGCCGGTAAGCACCCCGCTGCAGGTATCGGGCCACGCCGATTGTGATCACAGGCTTCAAAATTGTGATCACATGGGGTGTTTTTCTGCCCTGCCAGTGGCGAAAACCCAAGCTTTTTATGATCTGCCCTCGTGACTCAAGCCAAAAATGCGCTATTCATAGGCAAAGCAGCAAGCCAGAGGCGGGCACGTCCCGCAAGGCGCAGCCACGAGGGATGAACCATGGCAGAAGCAAAGCGGGTTGAACGCCCCCTTTCCCCACACTTGCAGATTTACCGCCCACAACTGACGGCGATCACGTCGATCCTGACGCGGATCACCGGTAACGGGCTGATCGTTGGCACCATTCTGGCGGTCTGGTGGCTTTTGGCCGCCGCGACCTCGCCCGAATATTTCGCGACAGCGGATGCGGTTGTGACCTCGTGGTTCGGCGATCTGGTCTTTACCGGCTCGCTTTGGGCAATCTGGTATCACTACCTTGCCGGTCTGCGTCACCTTTACTTCGACGCGGGCAAGGGTCTTGATATTCCCACCGCGGAAAAGCTGGGCTGGGCCTGCATCGGCGGGTCGGTCATCCTGACCATCATCACCATCATTCTTGTGCAATAAGGGGGCTGCGATCATGCGTTACCTAACCGACCGCAAGCGCGCCATGGGCAAAGGCTCTGCCCATTCCGGCACCGAACATCACTGGTATATGACGGTCTCGGCCGTTGCCTTGGCCTTCATGGTGCCGACATGGCTTTACATTTTCGGCTCCGCCCTTGGTGGCACGCAAGCAGAAGTCGTCGCCACATTTGCGCGCCCCTTCCCTGCCATCCTGACCGGCCTTGTGCTGTTTGTCGGGATGCAGCATTTCGCCAAAGGCGCCACCATGATGATCGAGGATTACGCCCGCGGCTCTGCCCGCAAGGCGCTTGTCATTCTCGCCATTTCCATTTCCTACGCGATCACTGCGACCGGGCTGTTCGCCCTGATCCGTATCGCGCTCTGAAGGACCGACCATGACCGCTTATGAATACGAGACGCATGAATATGACGTTGTTGTCGTGGGGGCTGGCGGTGCTGGCCTGCGCGCAACGCTTGGCATGGCCGAACAGGGCCTGCGCACCGCTTGCGTGACCAAGGTTTTCCCGACGCGTTCGCACACTGTCGCAGCCCAAGGCGGCATCGCGGCATCCCTGTCGAACATGGGCCCCGATAACTGGCAGTGGCATATGTATGACACCGTCAAAGGGTCGGACTGGCTGGGTGACACTGACGCGATGGAATACCTCGCGCGCGAAGCGCCCAAGGCGGTGTATGAGCTGGAACATTACGGCGTGCCGTTTTCGCGCACCGAAGAGGGCAAGATTTATCAGCGCCCGTTCGGTGGCCACCCCACCGAATTCGGTGAAGGCCCACCCGTGCAGCGCACCTGCGCCGCCGCTGACCGGACCGGCCACGCCATTCTGCACACGCTGTATGGTCAA
>JBFHGI010000122.1:0-6509 GCA_041583175.1 Pseudorhodobacter sp.
ACATCTTCCAGATCGCGTTTGAGCTGTACCAAACGATTCAACTGCTTGAGCCGCAGCGCCGCAGCGGAGGGTGCATCATCGGCCCCCGCGCGAAAACCATCCCAGCGCCACAGATCGCCTTCGATGCTGACCAGGCGCTGACCGGGGCGCAACCCGGCTTGCAGCCGCGCGCCCTGATCGCGGGCGACCATCCCGATCTGGCCGATACGGCGGCGCAGGACTGCGGGCACCTGCACCCAGCCTGAGAGCGGCGCTGCGCCGTCTGGCAAGGCTGCGTTCTCGTCATAATCAGGCAGACTGGCCCAACCGGAGACCGCATCGCCTTCCACAACAGGCGCGCGCAGGTCATCGGCAAGTGCCGCCCCAAGTGCCGCTTCATAACCGGGATCGACACTGCATTGGTCCAGCACCTGGCTGCCCGCCGCGGATTCGCGCTCTACCAAACGCGCGAGTGCCGCGACTTCGGCACGTAAGGCGTTCGCCTCGCCCTCCGCCTCTGACCGCATCGCGCGGGCATCGGCCTCGCGGCTTTGCGCATCGGCGCGGGCCTCTTCGGCACTTTCAAGGGCCTCCTCGGTGGCTTCGGCCAGGGCCATCGCCTCTTCCTGTCCGATTTCCGCAGCTTCATAGGCTTCGGCAGAGCGGGCTTCGAATTCCAATGCTTCTGCTGCGGCCTCTTTTGCCCGGATGCTTTGTCCTTCGGCCTTTTCAACAGTGCTTTGCGTATCACTCAGCAAGCGCCCTGCCGATTGGTGCCGCGCAGCCAGACGGGCGACATCTTCGGTCATTTCCGACATGCCGCCTTCGCGTTCGGTCAGCAAAGCGCCCGCCTCGCGGGCTGCCTCGGCAGCTTCGCGCAGCTTCTCATCATGACCATCGGCAGCGCGAGCGAGCTGTTCGGCCTCCCATTCCAACCGCTCGATCGTGTCCTGGGCATCGCGGTTCAGGCCGGTCTCACGCTCCATATCGCGGGCGAGCTGTTCGATGCGGCCGCGTAGCGTTTCAATGGTTTGCAGCGCGCGGGCTTCTGTATCGTTCAACGTGTCGCGCTGCACCGTCAGGCGCTGCAAAATAGCCCCAGCGATCGCCTCTTCCTCGCGCTTGGGCGGTAAATCCTCTTCGGCCTTGGCGCGGGCCTCTTGTGCGACGCGCGACAGGGTTTCGGCCTTGCCAGCTTGGATCAGACGATCCCGGAGCAGGCTTTCCGCCTCGGTTACCGCAAGATCGGCTTCACGCCAGCGGCGGAACAAAAGCATCCCCTCGGCGCGGCGCAAGTCGCTGCCAATTTCGCGGTAACGGGCGGCCTGACGGGCCTGACGGGCAAGGGTGCCGAGTTGGGAGGCTAAAGCTTCCAACACGTCATCGACACGGGCGAGGTTCGTCTCGGTCGCATTCAGACGCAGTTCCGCCTCGTGCCGCCGCTGGTAGAGACCGGAAATCCCTGCCGCTTCCTCTAGAATACGGCGGCGCGCTTTGGGCTTGGCATTGATCAACTCGGCAATCTGGCCTTGCCGCACCAGTGCAGGGGAATGTGCGCCTGTCGATGCATCGGCGAAGAGCATCTGGATATCACGGGCCCGCACATCACGGGTATTCGCCTTATAGGCAGAGCCTGCGTCGCGGGTGATGCGGCGGGTGATCTCGATCTGGTCGGCTTCATTGAAGCCAGAGGGCGCCAGCCGGTCCTGATTGTCGATAACCAGCGCCACTTCGGCAAAGTTGCGGGCTGGGCGGCTGGAGGTGCCAGCGAAGATCACATCTTCCATGCCGCCGCCACGCATGGCGGTGGGACGGTTTTCGCCCATCACCCAGCGCAGGGCTTCCAGCAGGTTCGACTTGCCGCAGCCATTCGGGCCAACCACGCCTGTCAGCCCCTCATGGATAATCAAATCCGTGGGGTCTACAAAACTTTTGAAGCCATTGAGCCGAAGCCGGTTAAATCGCAAAGGGGCTGCACCATTGATTCTGTTCAGGCTATGATGGTCTGTGGCCTCACGGAATGTGTCAACCCGTTAACCCCCGCATCATGGGGCTCAAGCGTGCTTATCCACAACATCTTGCCTCAACAAACGATGAAAGTGAGCTTATGGCCCGCAACAGCGGTTCGGTCATGGGCCACAGGTTCAGGCCTTGGCGTGACGCCGCCTGCAGGATATGGCCCGGATAGGAATATCAGGAAGCGATAGTGTCCTAACCACAGCCGACAACTGAGCGTGCAAGGCCCTGGCTGACTGCTTGCCCAGGCACGCTAAAACCACTTGACCGAGTGACGCGCGGCGCGGAAAGTCATGCCGGTACAGGAGCTGACATGACGCCGTTTCAACCCGTTGAACCCTATGATTGGGATGCGCTTCTGGCGCTGATCAAACGGGCTTTTGCCGGGATGGAGGGACGGATCGATCCGCCAAGCTCTTTGCACAAACTGACCGCGCAAGATCTGGCGCATCATCAGGGCGAGGTTTGGGTCATCGGGCAGCCGCCGCGTGCTTGTGTCGTTCTGACGCCAAAGGCTCATGCCCTATACCTCGGGCGCCTGTCCGTAGACCCGCCATGGCAGCGCAAAGGCTATGCCCATGTGCTGATCAACCACGCGGAATCGCGCGCCCGTGCACTGGGGCTCCCTGCTTTGGAACTGGAATCGCGTATCGAGCTGGTCGAGAATCACGCCATCTTCTTCGCGCTCGGCTTCAAGCAAACCGGTGCGACGACGCATGCCGGTTTTGCCTCTCCGACCTCTTTGGTGTTCACCAAAACACTTTAGGCAAGGTCCCTGCGTCAGCGGGACGCAGCGCAATAGCTCCATCAATATTATATACATATTCATATGTTTGATTTTGATGGAGGCCGAGATGGCTGAAACTGCTAAACTCCACCGCCCCGCGGATAACTGGGGCCCGCTCTACTTTCTGGCCTCAGTCGGGGCTGGTGGCTTGGTCGTCACCTTCTTTATGTGGCTGTACATGTGGGTGCCGCATAAGGGCCAACCCGTGCCTATCTTTGAAGACATTGCGGCGGCTTTCGCGAGTGGCGGGCCGGCGCAGCAGGGGATGATCGTCTTGGCGGCGCTGGGGATCGCGGGTTTTGCGGTGCTGAACCTGAAATCGCTGCTCTGGAACGTCGGCCAGTTGAACCGTTTCAAAAAGACCGCCGGCTATACCAATCTGCTGGGAAGCAACGCCGAAAGCCAGTTGACCGCCCTGCCCCTTGCCATTGCTATGGCAATCAACGTGGCATTCATTCTGGGGCTGGTGTTCGTTCCGGGGCTGTGGAGCGTGGTGGAGTATTTGTTCCCGCTGGCGATCATCGCTTTTGCCCTGACCGGCGTGCTGGCTTTGGCCCAGATGGGGCGGTTTGTCGGGCAGGTTCTGGCTAAGGGCAAGTTCAACATTGCGGCCAATAACTCCTTTGCCCAAGTGCTTCCCGCCTTTGCGCTGGCAATGGTTGGTGTGGGGTTCTCGGCACCGGCTGCATTGTCGGGCAATGCGGTGGTTGCAGGGATTGCGCTCATCGCGTCAACGCTGTTTCTGGTTGTGTCCGCGCTTTGGGCCTTGGTTGCCGTGGTGCTTGGTATTGCGGCCTTGCTGCAAAACGGGGCGAATGCGGAAAGCGCGCCGACCTTGCTGATCCTTGTGCCCTTGATGACCGTGTTGGGGATTCTGGTCTTGCGGCAGAATCACGGGCTTGAGGTGCATTTCGGCACCCATGAAACAGCGGGCGACACCCTGCGCTTGCTGACCACATTCCTGTCTATACAGGTGGCGTTCGCCCTTTTCGGCCTGGCCGTTCTGCGGGCGCAGGGCTATGCGGCGCGGTATCTGACCGGGCGGGAAACTTCGGTCGGCTCTTACGCGCTGGTTTGCCCCGGTGTGGCGCTGAGCGTCATGATGCAGTTCTGGATCAATAAAGGGCTTGTGGGGGCCGGTCTGGTTGCCAAGTTCGGCGTGGCCTATTGGGCGCTTTCTGCAGTGGCCGTGGGGTTCCAACTCGGCATGATCGTACTGGTTCTGGCTTTGAACCGCCGCCACTTCCACGCCACCCGGACCAATGCGGCAATTGCCGCCCGATAAAGCGCAGCACAAAAGGGGGCGGGTATCGCCCCCTTTCCTCAGCTTTCGGCGCGGCGTTGACGCCAGAGTGTAAACAGGCCCGCCGAGATCACCACCGCAGCACCCACCACGACATGCGGTGCCAGTTCCTCGGAAAAAACGGTGAGTCCCAGCGCCGAGGCAAAGACCAGTTGCAGATAGGCAAAGGGTTGTATGGCCGAGGCCTCGGCCACCTCATAGGCGCGGATCAGCATGTAATGGCCGCTTGCCCCCGTCAGGCAGAGCAGCGCCATCCAGCCCCAATCCGGGGCTATCATCGGCTCCCAAAAGGGAAAACCGGCGAGGGTGGTGACGATTGCTCCGACAATCCCGATCCAGAAAAACGAGACCGCCGCGCCATCGCTGCGCCCGACATAGCGGGTCAACAACCCGTACAGCGCATACATCAGGGCAGCGGCCAGCGGCAGCAGCGCAAAGGGCGAAAACACGGCGATGCCCGGTTGCAGGATTATCAAAACCCCGCCGAATCCAATGGCAATCGCGATCCAGCGCCGCCAGCCAACCCTTTCGCCCAAGATCGGGCCGGAGAGTGCCGCGATCAGCAATGGGGCCGAAGCGAATATCGCGTGATTGCCCACAAGCCCCAGCTTTACAAACCCCAGCACCAGCACCCAGATCTGGACGCAAAGCAACAGGCCACGCAGGATCTGCAAAACCGGGTGACGCGTGGCCGAGGCCGCCCGCAACCCGCCAGCCTTGCGCCATGCAACCCAGATGACAAACGCCGCAAAGAACCAATAGCGGATCATCACGACCATCATCACATTGTATTCGCCCGCCAGATGCCGCGAGATACCGTCTTGCATCGCAAAGACAAAGGTCACCGCGACCATCAGCCAAATGCCAAGCCGTGTGTCTTGCACGCTCATCTCTGCGACACGCGCAAGGCAGTGCCCTGATTTTTCTGCCTGCTGCGAATGACGGTGAACAGGCCTGCGACGATGACGATTCCGCCGCCGATGATGACATTGCTGCGCAGAGCCTCATCAAAGACAAACATTGCAATGATGGTGACAAAGACGATCTGCAAATAGGCAAAGGGTTGCAAGGCGCTGGCCTCGGCCACGGAATAGCTGCGGATCAACAGGTAATGCCCGAGGATGGCCAGCAAGGAATAGGTGACGATCATAAGCACATCAAAGGGCGGCATCGCGGTCAGATAGGGCAAGCCAATCGCTGTCATCAGGACGCAACCGATGATCCCCGACCAGAAAAAGGAAATGAAGGCAGGCTCGTCCCGCGTGGCAAGCCGCGTCAGCAGGCTGTACAGCGCGAACATGAAGGCACTGATCAACGGCAACAGGCTGTCGAGCGAGAAAACCCCGCCATCGGGTTGCAGAATGATCGCCACCCCCACCATGCCGACAATAATCGCGGTCCAGCGCCGCCAGCCGACTTTCTCGCCCAGAATGGGCATTGCAAGACCCGCGACGAGCAAAGGGCAGACCGCAAAAATCGCATGGGTATTGATGAGCCCGATACGGACATAGGCAAACACCATCACGCAGATCTCGGCGATCAGCAGGACCGAACGGGCGATTTGCAGCCAAGGGTGGCGCGTTTTTACCGCGCGACGCAGGCCACCTTCCTTGAAGAAGGCTTGCCCCGTCACAAAGGCAGCAAACACCCAATAGCGGATCATCACCACCATGAACACGCTATACCCGCCCGCCAGATAGCGGGAAAACCCGTCCTGCACGGCAAAGACGAACACCGTGGCGATCATCAGCCAGATGCCAAGGCGGGTGTTCTGGACTGTCATGGAAGCAGCTTTCCTATGGCCATATGGCGTTTGTTGCCGTGGCCTTTGCGACGCTCTACCGTAAATCCTGCGGCCTGCAACCCCCTGCGCACAAAGCCTGCAGCGGTATAGGTTGCGAAAGTCCCGTTGGGCGCGGTGTGGCGCGCAACCTCAGCCATCAGATCCTCGCCCCAGAGTTCGGGGTTCTTGGCCGGGGAAAACCCGTCCAGATACCACGCATCCGCGCGCCCCTCCCAAGCCGTCAGCGTTTCGCGGGCATCCCCGATCACCACCTCTACCGCGATCGGACCAAGTTGGAACTGGCGCGCGCCGGTCGCCCAATGGCGCAGGAAATCCCCTGCCACCGCCTCTGCTTCGGGAAAGGCCGCCAAGGCACGGGCAATATCAGGCGCTGTCATCGGGAAGGCCTCGAAAGAGGTGTAGCGCAGCGGGGTCTCACCTGCCGCGATCAGGGTTGCCAGCAGATTCAAACCGGTGCCAAAGCCCAGTTCAGCAATGTGGAATCCGGGGGTCAGGCGGGCGGGCAGGTCATTCCCGCCCAGGAACACATGGCGTGTTTCGTCCAACCCGTTGGCAAGACTGAAATACGGATCATCGAAGCGGGTCGAGATCGGCAGGTTGCCATCGCGCCAGTCGAGGGC
>JBFHGI010000123.1:0-6485 GCA_041583175.1 Pseudorhodobacter sp.
CAGGGATCACCCAGAGCAGGGCCATGCCGCCCCCATAGAGCAGCAGTTCATGCAAGCTGACGGTCATGGTAAGGTCAGGCTGCCGTCGTCCTTGAGCGGCCAGAACGGGTTCATAGCAACTTCCCAAACATGGCCGTCCGGGTCGGCCCAATAACCGGAATAACCGCCCCAGAACACCTTCTCCGGTGCTTTCAGAGCAGTGCCGCCAGCGGCCAGGGCAGTTGCAAAGGCTGAGTCTACTTCTGTTTCGGTTGCGAAATTCTGGGCGAGCGTGATTGCGCCGACTCCCAGTTGCGCATCGGGGCGGCCCTGATCTTTCGCCAACGCATCCAGAGGGAACAGCCCCAGAACCGCACCATGCATTTGGAAAAACACTACGGTTTCCTGACTCTCTCCGTGTTCAAGCCAGCCCAGACGCGCGTAAAAGCTCCGCGCAGCGGTCAGATCGGCAACGCCGAGGGTGATAAGGGTGACACGTTGCGGGGTCATAGGGTGATTTCCTCTATCAAGGACAGGTTGGCGGTCTCCGACACCGTGAAACCTTGGGCGCGCGGGCCCAAACTGTCAAATAGAGCAGCTTCTGTGCCGGTCATAATGGCTTGCGCGCCCAAGGCGCAAATCTCATCGTAAAGTGCGGCACGGCGTTGGGTATCAAGATGGGCGGCCACCTCATCCAAAAGCAAGATCGGTGCGGCCCCAAGATCGGCAGCCAAAGCGCGGGCGTTGGCGAGAATCAGGCTGATGAGCAGTGCCTTTTGCTCGCCGGTAGAGCATTGATCCGCCGCCACACCTTTTGTCGCAAACACCGCCGACAAATCTGCTCGGTGCGGCCCAACCAGACTGCGTCCTGCGGCCATGTCGCGGCGCCTGCTTTCTGCCAGCGCGGTTGCAAGGTCCTCCACGGGCTCGGGGTTCGTCAGCATCAGATCGGCGCGTGGAAAGCTCGTGTCTCCTGCATCCGCTTGCGCCGCCGCCAATCGACGCAGCGTATCGGCACGATTGGCCTCGATCGTCGCCCCAGCCTCGACCATGCGTGCCTCCAGCGCCCGATACCAATGGGCGTCTTGCATCTGCTCCTTCAACAAGCGGTTGCGGTCTCGCATGGCTTTTTCGTAGTTAAGCACGGCTTCGGCATGATCAGGCGAAAAGCTTAGCGTCATCCGGTCCAGGAAACGCCGTCGCCCCTCTGCTGCCTCGATCCAGAGGCGGTCCATCGAAGGCACCAGCCATAAAACCCGCGTAAGCTGGGCCAACCTGATCTGCGCGGCAGACTTGCCATCAATCCGCACTTGTCTCGGCTGACCCGGCTCCGCGCTGGTTTCAACTTCATGCGCCGCGCCAAGACCGGTGATGGTTGCCGCAACCTTCCAGCCCAGCCCTTCCGGTTTGCGCGCAATCTCGTCAACGGTCGCCCGCCGCAAGCCGCGCCCCGGCGAAAGTAAAGAAACCGCTTCCAGAATATTGGTTTTTCCAGCCCCGTTCCGCCCGATCAAAGCTACCGGACGGCCATCAAAACCAACCCGCGCCATGCGGTGGCTCCGAAAATGCGAAAGGGTCAGATCGGTGATTGCCAAACCTGCCATTTCGGCCTTTCTTTTCGGTAAAAATATCCCGGGGGGGGCCGGGGGGCTGGCCCCCCGGCGCTTGGCTCTAACCCGCTTCGTTGTTAAACGCGCATCGGCATGACGACATAGATTGCGCTTGTATCATTCCCTTCGCGCATCAATGTAGGATCGCCAGAGGAATTGAACATGAACACCGCATTCTCACGGTCCACCTGACTTGCGATCTCCAGCAAGTATTTGGCGTTGAAACCAATTTCCAGCCGCTCGTCGCCATAAGCCACTGCGAGCTCTTCCTCGGCGGCACCTGAATCAGGGGCGTTGACTGAAAGTACTAGCCGATCCTCATCCAATGAAAGTTTTACCGCGCGAGAGCGTTCTGACGAGACGGTTGCCACGCGGTCGACCGCTTTGGCAAATTCCGATGCATCGACTTCCAGACGCTTGGTGTTCCCGGTCGGGATAACGCGGGTGTAATCGGGGAATGTTCCGTCAATGACCTTGGAGGTAAGTGAGATGGCAGGTGTTGCAAAACGCACTTTGGTTTCAGAGACAGAAACCGCGATGATCGCGTCATCATCATCCAGAAGTTTGCGCAACTCGTTGACCGTCTTGCGTGGCACGATAACACCGGGCATGCCGTTCGCCCCTTCGGGCAATGGCGCGTCAATGCGTGCGAGACGGTGACCATCGGTTGCCACGCAGCGCAATACCGGCCCATCCTCGCCGGTGGAAACATGCATATAAACGCCGTTCAGATAATAGCGTGTCTCTTCAGTCGAAATGGCAAACTTTGCCTTGTCGAACAGCCTGCGCAACTGCGGGGCAGGCGCAGCAAAATTGCTGGAATATTCAGAGCTTGCCATGACGGGGAAATCTTCTTTCGGCAAGGTCGCGAGGTTGAAGTTCGACCGACCTGCCGTCACCGTCAACCTGCCAGAGGCGGCATCTTCAGAGAGGTTTACCAAGGCGCCGTCCGGCAGCTTGCGAACGATCTCATGCAGCATAACGGCGGAAACGGTGGTGGCCCCAGCTCGCTCAACCACCGCATTCGTGCGGTCGACGACCTCGATATCCAGATCGGTGGCGCGAAAAGAGACGGTGTCACCTTCTGCCTCGATCAGCACATTGGCGAGGATAGGGATAGTGTTGCGCCGCTCTACCACAGATTGGGCCTGGCTAACTGCTTTAAGAAGCGTTCCGCGTTCGATGCTAATCTTCATAGTCCCAATCCTTTGCCCGTCTTGGTGCTGGCTGTTCACCCTGTCAGCCGCGCCGCAGGGAGGCCGAAGTTAGCGGGTTTTTGCCGTTTCACAAGGGGTATGACGCCGTGCGCCTTGGTTCAAGTCGCAAAACGATATGCATTGTGGCTTTGCTGCCTTGTTAGCCTTGCAATAACCGTTTGAGCATTTGCAGATCATCAGCCAGTTGGCTGTCTGCGGTCATCAATTCTTCGATCTTGCGCACACCATGCATGATGGTTGTGTGATCGCGCCCGCCAAAGCGGCGACCGATATCGGGCAAGCTGCGGCTGGTCAGTTGCTTGGCCAGATACATCGCGATTTGCCGGGGCCGCGCAATAGTACGCACGCGCTTTGGTCCGATCATATCCGACAGGCGGATGTTGTAATGCTCTGCCACCTTGCGCTGGATTTCCTCAATCGTGACTTTACGGTCCGAGGCGCGCAGAATGTCGGCAAGGCAATCTTGTGTCAGGTCCAACGTGATTTCGCGTCCGACAAGGCTGGCAAATGCAAAGAGGCGTGTTAGTGCGCCTTCCAGCACACGGACATTGGTTGTAATGCGGTGGGCCAAGAACTCCAGAACGCCAGCAGCAATTTTCAGATCACGGTATTGGGTGTGATAGAAATCGGCTTTTTGTTGCAAGATGCCAAGGCGCAACTCGTAATCGGTGGGGTGAAGGTCAACCACCAGGCCGCACTGCAGGCGCGATTTAATGCGATCTTCAAGACCTTTGATCTCGCCCGGCGCGCGGTCGGCAGAGATTACGATCTGCTTGCCCTGATCGACCAGCGCATTGAACGTGTGGAAAAACTCTTCCTGTGTGCTGTCTTTGCCTGCGATGAACTGGACGTCATCGACCATCAACACATCAACAGAGCGGAACAATTCCTTGAAGTCCATCACCTGACGTTCGCGTAAGGCTTGGACAAAGCGATACATGAATTGTTCGGCCGAAAGATACAGGACGCGTAGCTCAGGTTGGCGGGTCTGCAATTCATGCGCGATGGCATGCATCAGGTGGGTTTTCCCAAGGCCAACGCCACCATACAGAAACAAAGGGTTGAAAGTCACTGGGCCGCCTTCGGCGACGCGACGCGCAGCGGCATGGGCGAGTTCGTTTGGTTTGCCGACGACGAAACTGTCAAAGGTAAAGCGCGCATCGAGGGGCGCTCCGGGCACCTCATCATCTGAGGTGCTGCGTTTGCGGGCGGCTGGTTCGACGGCTTTGGGCTTCGCAGTTTTCGGCGCGCCAGAACGTTCTAGGGCAAATTCAATACGATCAACTTCCGCACCGGACCGGTGCAGATGATGGAGAATCTGGTCAGAGAAGTTCCGCGACACCCAGTCACCAAAGAAGGTTGTGGGAACAGAGAAGCTGGCAACACCGTCACGCAGGTTAGAAAGCTTCAGAGGCTCGATCCAAGTGATATAATTGTCTTTGCCCACCCGCTTGCGCAAGTCTTCCCGAATTTCCACCCAGCCGTCGTTCGTCATACTATTACCTGTTCATCGACTTCGCCCCCACCCGTAGCTCGGGCAAAGACCTTGATGCAGTTCACGATGGCCGGGATATGTGATGCACCCTTTCAGGGCATCACGGGACAATAAAACGCCAACCGTTACAGAAACCCTGTACCGGTCGAAAACCCAATGAACATCTGGCCGCAAGAGGATGCGGCAACCATCATCGGGCAAACCCGTTCCAACGCAGAAGGCACCGCAAAAGCGGGGCAAAGCAGCCTAACCCTATCAGAACGCGGTCACGTCTTGTCCCCCAGGACGAAGTGAATCGCTTGGTGAAACTAGCAACCTGCTTGGGGGCAGAGCAACTGATCTTCTCTGTTGACAGAGAATTGAGTGCTGCGAATCTGGGATCCTAGACATAATGGCAACTCCAAAGTTTTTTTGGCGATACATAAATGAAAAAAAGGCGCATCGGAGATGCGCCTTGATTCTGTTTAAGCCTATGATTTGGCTGTATTAGTTAGGAGGCTGGAGTCGCCAGCGCCTTAACCCGCGAAGACAGGCGAGAGATTTTGCGCGACACTGTATTCTTGTGAAGAACGCCTTTGGTGACGCCGCGTGCCAGTTCTGGTTGTGCTGCGCGCAGAGCGGTCGCCGCAGCGGCCTGATCGCCGGATGCAATGGCTTCTTCGACTTTGCGCAGGAAGGTGCGGATGCGCGAACGACGCGCTTTATTCACATCGTAACGGGCTTCGGACTGACGCGCGCGTTTCTTAGACTGGGACGTATTTGCCATGGGTAGAATTCCTATCGTCTGGATCTGTTATGTTTCGGTATGCACAAAAGACCCAAGACTTCCGCCCATATCAGCGGAATTGATTCTTGCCTTAAGCGGGCCCACGCGCATTTCAGGGGCGCTGATACGGCAAATACCTGTCAAAGGAAAGCGGAAAAGCCCTGTTTTCAGAGGCAAGGCGGCGGATTTTGCAGGATTCGCGTCTTCAATCTGTTTGCCGCCCTGTGGTGGCGTGAACAAGCAGGGCCGGAGCGGTTCCTGCTTGTATTCAAAAAGTCAGCGGTCACGGAACTGAGGGGTGCGCTTTTCAAGGAAGGCAGCCATGCCTTCTTTCTGGTCTTCGGTCGCGAAGAGCGAATGGAACAGACGGCGTTCAAACAGCAAGCCCTCACGCAGGGTCGATTCGTACGACCGATTGACGGCTTCTTTTGCTGCGATGGCCGAAAGCAGGGATTTCTCGGCGATCTTGGTTGCGGCCTTCTTGGCCTCTTCCAGCAGGTTCTTTGCAGGTACGACGCGGGAAACGAGGCCGGAACGTTCGGCCTCGGCGGCATCCATATTGCGACCCGTCAGATGCATATCCATGGATTTGGATTTGCCGACAAAGCGGGTCAACCGCTGGCTGCCACCAAAGCCTGCAATGACGCCAAGGTTGATTTCTGGCTGGCCGAACTTGGCGTTATCGGCGGCGATGATGAAATCACAGCACATTGCAAGCTCGCATCCGCCGCCCAGGGCATAGCCAGACACGGCGGCAATGATGGGTTTGCGGATCTCCTGCATGGCATCGGAGATTCCGGCAAACAAGTTCGAAGTATAGACATCGACAAAGGAAAGCTCTGCCATTTCCTTGATGTCGGCCCCCGCAGCAAATGCCTTTTCGGAGCCGGTGATAATGATGCAGCGCACCTTGTCATTGGCGTCGGCCGCTTTCAGCACGGTTGTCAGTTCTGAACACATCTTCAAATTGAGGGCATTGAGCGCCTCTGGCCGGTTCAGGCGAATCAGGGCGATATAATCCTCGATCTCGACGATCAGTGTTTCATAGGCCATCTGAGCTTCCTTTGGCTGCGGTTTGAGCGGGACTCTGTAACAGGGCTGGGGGCAGGATCAAGTCATCTCTGGCAGGTGGGGCAGAAGAAGGATGACCGGCCAGACTGAACGATCCGTGCGATTTTGGCGCTGCAACCGGGGGTGACGCAGGGTTCACCTTCGCGGCCATAGGTACGGAAATTATGCTGGAAATAGCCCAGTTCGCCATCCGCCTGCCGATAGTCACGCAAGGATGACCCGCCGGCCTCAATCGCCTCAGCGAGCACGTCGCGGATCAACGGCACAAGCCCGGCGACAGTTTTGGCAGGCAGCTTGCCTGCGGGGCGCGTCGGATGCAGGCCCGCACGGTAAAGTACCTCACACAC
>JBFHGI010000124.1:0-6478 GCA_041583175.1 Pseudorhodobacter sp.
ATGGTCAGCCAGTTGGAAGGCTCGGTTCTGACGGCGATTGCGCTGGTGATGATCGTGGTGCTGGCCTCGCTTGGCACGCGGTCTGCGCTGCTGGTGGGGTTTGCGATTCCGACCTCGTTTCTGCTGTGCTTCGTGCTGCTGGCGATCATGGGGATCACGGTTTCCAATATCGTTATGTTCGGGCTTATTCTGGCCGTGGGCATGCTGGTCGATGGCGCGATCGTGGTGGTGGAATATGCCGACACGCGGATTTCCGAAGGCTCCGGCCCGATGGCGGCCTATACCGAAGCGGCCAAGCGGATGTTCTGGCCGGTTGTCTCCTCGACCGCGACGACGCTTTGCGCGTTTTTACCGATGCTGTTCTGGCCCGGCGTTCCGGGGGAGTTTATGGGCATGCTGCCCGTCACCCTGATTTTCGTGCTTTCGGCCAGCCTGATCGTGGCGCTGATCTATCTGCCGGTTCTGGGCGGCGTTTCGGGCCGTATCAGTCGGATCTTTGACCGCACCTCTGCGCAATTGCGGCCCTTGCCGTGGATGCTGCGGGCGGCATTGGTGCCACCTTCGATGTATCTGATTTTTCTGGGCGCGATGCAGATGCTCAATCCGGCCTATCTGCTGGGCGGAGTGGCGCCTTCTGGCGGCATGGCCGTCATTCCGGGGGCACTTCTGTTCCTGCTCGGTGCTGTGTTGACGACAATCACCATGGGTGCCGCGCAAGGCCAACACAAGCCGCGCAAGATCAAGGGCAGCTATCGGCGCACCCCGTTTGGATATTTCACCAAGGCGATTGCGGGCAATCCGGTCATGCCGGTTGTCTCTATCGTTGCGGTTCTGGCCTTTGTCGGCGCGACCTTCAGCTATTTCGGCCAACATTCCAAAGGCGTGGAATTCTTTGTCGAATCCGAGACCGAGCAGGCAATCATCTATGTCCGCGCGCGTGGCAACCTTTCGCTGTCGGAAAAGGATGAATTGCTGAAACAGGCCGAGGATATCGTGCTGGCGACCGAGGGCGTGGATTCGGTGTTCTCCTTTGCAGGCGCGGGCGGCTTGAACTCCAACACCGGCGGCGCGCAGGCCCCGCTGGATACCGTGGGCCAGATCCAGATCGAGATGATCCCGTGGGAGGACCGCGCCGACCAGCCGGAACTGGATGGCGATGTCGTGCTGGAACGCATTATGGCAGAGCTTGCCACCCTGCCCGGCTTGCAACTGGAATCCCTCAGTCAAAGTCGCGGCCCGGCCTCGGGCAAGCCGTTGCATCTACGTCTGAAAGGCGATGACTTCACCCGGATCGCCGAGGCGGTCGCGACCGTGCGCGCGCGGTTCGAAGACACCACCGGCGTGATTGATATCGAAGATACCCGCCCCCTGCCCGGCATTGATTGGCAGATCGACGTGGATGTGGAAAAGGCGGGCCGCTTCGGCGCGGATGTGGCGACCGTGGGCGGCATGGTGCAGCTTGTGACGCGGGGGATATTGCTCGACACGATGCGGGTGGACAGTTCGGACGAAGAGATCGAAATTCGCGTGCGCCTGCCGGAACAGGACCGCGTTCTGTCCACGCTCGACACGCTGAAGGTACGGACCCGCGACGGGTTGGTGCCGATGTCCAACTTTGTCACCCGCACTCCGGTGCAAAAACTGGGGCGCATCGATCGGGTGGACCAGCAACGCTATTATGATGTGAAGGCCGATGTGACGGCTGGATTGGTCGCGTTGAAGGAAAAGCAGGCGGATGGCAGTTTGCTTGTGGTGGGCACAGCCCGCGCGCGCGCGGCTGGCGCCGAAGGCCCGGCGGATCTGGATGGCGGCGATAATGGGTATCAACTGGTAGAGCTGACCAAACCCGAGTTGGCCGACCGTCTGGCCGAGCTGACCATCGAGCCGATCAACGCGAACGAGCGGATCGCCCTGCTGACCAAATGGTTGACAGATGAGACACCTTTGCCCAGCGGCATCGACTGGGAATGGACCGGCGATCAGGAAGATCAGGCCGAAAGCGGGGCTTTCCTTGCCAAAGCCTTTGCGGGGGCGCTGGGGCTGATGTTCATCATCCTGCTGGCGCAGTTCAACAGCTTCTACAACTCTGTCCTTGTGCTGATCGCGGTGGTTCTGTCGACCACGGGCGTGCTGATCGGGATGCTGGTGATGGACCAGACCTTCAGCATCATCATGACCGGCACGGGGATCGTGGCGCTGGCGGGGATTGTGGTGAACAACAATATCGTGCTGATCGACACCTATCAGGAGTTCAGCCGCTACATGCCCAAGATCGAGGCGATTGTGCGCACGGCGGAACAACGTATCCGCCCCGTGCTTCTGACCACGATCACCACGATGGCGGGGCTTGCACCCATGATGTTCGGGCTCAGCCTCGATTTCTTTGGCGGCGGCTATTCCATCGACAGCCCGACCGCCTTGTGGTGGAAGCAGCTTGCGACTGCCGTTGTGTTCGGCCTTGGTATTGCAACTGTGCTGACGCTTATCTTTACCCCTGCCCTGTTGGCGCTGCGGGTCTGGATCGGGATCGGGGCCTATCGCAGTCTGGGGGCTTTGACGGCCCTATCAAGTGGTCGGAGCAGCGCGGCAGCACGCGATCTGGCATTGAACAAGGCCGCACGGAAGGTGAAATCACCGGAATTGATCTGGGAAGATGACACGCCAGAGGCAGAACCCGCGCCGGATGAAGCGCCGCGCAAGGATGAAGGCGCGCAACGCTCGGCTGTGCAAGGCATGCCACGCCCGCCCTTACGGGCTGCGGAATAGCAGGAAATGGCGGCAACCGCGGTGAAAAGCCGCTCGGATGCCGCCAGTTTGCCGCATTTTAATCACTATTGATCGGTATTTGGAAACAATCGCCTCGCCAACTTACAAGGCTTTTGACCATGGACCCTGTTACCGCCCCGTTCCTTTTGTTGTTTCTTGGCACACTTGGCCTTGATCTTGGCCTGTTTGATCGCAATGACGACAGCGCCGAGGATACGGCCCCAGATGTGACCACAGATGAAACCGACGTTCCTGTTGACGAAACCGCAACAGTGGCAGAGCCGGGCAATTTTGACCCCACGCTTTACTCGGATGTTGTGACTGGCACCGAAGGGGATGACACGCTTTCCTCTGAACAAGAAGATGCGCTGGCCTGGTTCCTGCAAGATGGAAACGACAGCCTGACCGGCACCACCGCCAGCGATTACGTCGAGGCCGGTGCCGGCGATGATGATTTGTCGATGCGCGACGGTCGCGATCTGGCCTATGGCGGCGATGGGGATGATACGATTGATGCGGGGATCGGCTTTGATACGGTTTACGGCGGCGCGGATGATGATGTGCTGACGGGCAACGGCGGCAATGACATCCTGCACGGCGATGAGGGTGACGACGATTTACGCGGCGGCACTGGTGCCGATCTGCTTTATGGCGGTGCCGGCAATGACGTGCTTTATGGCCTTGCCCCCGGCCTGTCTTCGGAAACTGCGTCCGCGACCATTGATGGGGTCGATGGCCTGTCTGGCGGTGACGGGGATGACCGTCTGGTGCTTGGCCCCGGTGATATTGGCGAGGGCGGTGCGGGCAATGACCTGTTCCAGATCGATTACAGCCGCCCTGACCTGACAGAGGTTGCGCGGGTCAATGACTATTCCGACGGCGACCAGCTTGAGGTGCAGTATCAAGCGGAACTGGACGAGTCCGGCGCTGAGATCATGCCTCTGGTTACCTTGATGCAGAATGGTGACAACAGCGGTGTGTTGGTCATGTTCAACGGGACTGCCATCGCCAATGTGATCGGCGCGCAAGACCTGACGCCGGAAATGATAACCCTGACGCCGCTGTAAACAGACCGGTCAGGCGGCGTCTTCCTCCTCTTCCGAGGATTGGCGCGCCCACATCGCGGCATAACGGCCGTTATTCGCCAGCAATTCGTCATGCGTGCCTTGCTCGACAATGCGGCCCGCTTCCAGAACGATGATCCGATCGGCATCGGCGATGGTGGACAGACGGTGCGCAATGGTGATCACGCTGCGCCCTTCGCCCATCGCAAGCAAGCTGTCCTGAATGTCGCGTTCGGTCTGGGTATCCAGCGCCGAGGTCGCCTCGTCCAAGAGCAGGATCGGCGGGTTTTTCAGCAAGGTGCGCGCGATGCCCACGCGCTGCTTTTCGCCGCCAGACAGCTTCAGGCCACGCTCACCCACGGTCGTCTCATAGCCATCCGGCAAGGAGAGGATGAAATCGTGGATTTTCGCGGCTTTTGCGGCGGCCTCGATATCGGCCCGGGTCGCATCGGGGCGGCCATAGGCGATATTATAAAGCACGGTATCGTTGAACAGGACCGTGTCTTGGGGCACCACGCCGATTTGCGCGTGCAGGCTGTCTTGGGTGATGTCGCGCAGGTCCTGGCCATCAATCCGCACCGCGCCGCCCACCACATCGTAGAACCGGAACAACAGCCGCCCGATGGTTGATTTGCCCGAACCTGACGGCCCCACCAGTGCCACGCGCTGGCCCGGCTCCACCCGGATGGTCACGCCTTTCAGGATGGGGCGCGCGGCGTCATAGCCAAAAAACACATCATCGAACACAACCTCACCGCCCGAAACGTTCAGCGTGGCGGCATCCGGCTTGTCCACCACTTCGGCGGGTTGGCCCAGAAGGGCGAACATCTCGCCCATATCGACCAAGGCTTGCCGGATCTCGCGGTAAACCGTGCCAAGGAAGTTGAGCGGCATGGTGATCTGGATCATATAGGCGTTGACCATGACGAAATCGCCGACGGTCAGAACACCCTGCTGTACCCCCATCGCGGCCATAGCCATAACGATCACCAACCCTGTGGTGATGATCAGTGACTGCCCGAAGTTCAGGAAAGACAGGCTTTGCCCGGTCTTGACCGCCATCACCTCATATTTCTGCATAGCACCGTCATACCGCTCTGCCTCGCGCAGCTCGGCCCCGAAATATTTGACGGTTTCGAAGTTCAGCAAGCTGTCGATGGCTTTCTGGTTGGCATCGGTGTCCTGATCGTTCATCTGACGGCGAATCTTCACGCGCCATTCGGTGACCTTGAAGGTAAAGGCCACATAAAGCGCGATGGTGACGACCACCACGACCATGTAAACCCAGCCGAACAGCACCGCGAAAAGGATCGCGACCATCGTCAATTCAAGGATCAGCGGCCCCACCGAGAACAGCAGGAATCGTAGCAAGAAGTCGACGCCTTTCACCCCGCGTTCGATGATCCGGCTGAGCCCCCCGGTCTTGCGGGTGATGTGATAGCGCATTGAAAGCCGGTGGATATGGGTAAAGGTTTCCAGCGCGAGTTTGCGCAGCGCCCGCTGGCCCACCCGCACGAACACCGCATCGCGCAATTCGCCAAAGCCCACGGCCCCCAGACGCGCCAACCCGTAAGCAATCGTCAGCCCGACCGCGCTGAACAACAGCAGCGCCGATTCCGATGGCGCCTCTCCGGCCAGGGCGTCCACGGCGGCCTTGTAAAAGAACGGCGTGCTGACCGAAACAAGCTTTGCACAAATCAGGAGGAGCAAGGCAATCACCACGCGGCGGCGCACCCATGGCACATCTTTGGGCCAGAGATAGGGGATGACCCGCCGGATGGTTTGCATTGCGGGCGCCTCGCTGTGGTTTGCGTCGGCGCTTGTGGCTGTGCTGGTGATCCTGCGCATTCAGTCCTCGTGTTTCCATACCGATTGGGTTTGCCGAAACATCCGGCATGCCTTGAAGTCCCAAAACTGGAAGGGAATCCTGCGGTACTTGCTCGTTCTTCTACTTAGTCCCGCAAGAGGGCAATTGCCAGAGCCGCCCTGCTTAGGGCGCGCGTGCGGGAAGTGTGGCGCTTTCCGGCAAGGCAAAGACCTGACCGGGATAGATCAGATCCGGGTCCCGGATACGGTCCTTGTTCGCCTCGTAGACCTGCACATAGAGGATGCCATCGCCGAACTGGTCGCGGGCAATAGCCCAAAGCGTAAAGCCCGGTTGAACCGTGACCGAAACAGGCGCCGCTACAGACAGTGTCGGGGCGGGTTCCAAAGGTTGCGAAACTGTTGCCACCGGGCTTGCCTGGCCAGACGGTGGCGCCGTTGGGGCAACCTCTGCCACGGCTGTTTGCGGCGGCGCAGGCGTTGCGACGGCCAGTTCGCGTTCCGTGCGCGGCGCTTTTGGGGCAGCGGCGGGTGCCGATGTTTGCGCGGCAGGCGCAGTGGCGGGTTGCGTCGGTGCGATCACGGTTGCATCAGGTTTTGCGGCGGCTGCGGATTCTGTCGCCACATCGCCCGGAAGGCTGGCGGAGGGTGCAAGGGCCGCGACCTCGGGTTCAGCCTCCACCGTCGGAGCGGCTGGCGTTTGGGCCGCTGCTGCTTCTGCTGGCGCGACCGGGGGGGCGATTGCCGCCAGGGCTTCGCGTGTTTCGCGTTGGAACGGGGTTTCAAAGCGCGCGGTCACCTTCGCCTCTGCGTCGATCTGATCG
>JBFHGI010000125.1:0-6474 GCA_041583175.1 Pseudorhodobacter sp.
CTCGAACAGCTTGCGGGTCTGGGATTCCACCCCTTTCGCGCCGTCAATCACCATGACGGCGGCATCCACGGCGGTCAGCGTGCGATAGGTATCTTCGGAAAAATCCGAGTGGCCGGGCGTATCAACCAGATTGAAGCGGAACTCGCGGAAATCGAACGACATGGCCGATGCGGAGACCGAAATCCCGCGGTCCTGCTCCATCTTGATGAAATCCGAGCGCGTGCGCCGCGCTTCGCCTTTGGCGCGCACCTGCCCAGCCATCTGGATAGCGCCCCCAAACAGCAGGAACTTTTCAGTCAGCGTGGTTTTACCGGCATCCGGGTGCGCGATGATCGCGAAGGTCCGGCGGCGGGCGATTTCAGGCGGAAGAGGGGGGCGATTATCCAACATGAGCGGCACATAACCGCTATTTTTGCGCTTCGCAACTGGCCTGACGCCTCAGCTTACCCCGCAGTGCGCCGATTGCGCTTTGCCCGCTCCAATCCGATGGCTTCCAGGACCTGCGCATTGGCTTCGACGCCGAAATGCTGGTTCTGGCTGACCCCCGGAAAGCGGCGCTTCACCTCGGCGGCCAGATCAGGGGGCAGGCGGGCCACAGTCGCCTCGCTGACCATCAGGCTTTCGGCGGGAATACCCTCGGCATAGATAATCTCATGATCGTCAAAGACGAGGCTGAAGTAATCGACAAAACCGCCTTCGCGCAGGAAAATCCGGTCACCATCGACCAGATGTTTGGCCTGCACCAGCAATTCCGATTGTGGCACGCCGCCAGCTTTGCGGCGCTGGTAAAGGAACATGCGGTGGTGCTGGCTGACGACCAGATCGCCCGCATTCCCCATGACGCCTGCCTGAATGATAACCGGAGCATAGGCCCCGACCGCCCGCAGTGTCACTTGACCGACCCAGCGCAAGGGTTGCGGGCCATGATCGCGGGTCAGAATACGGTCACCCGCCACAAGTTCCTCGATCGGGCGTTGCCTGCCATTGTCGAGCGTGATCATCGTGCCGCGCGCAAAGGAAATGCACAAAAGATCCATCAACCGCTCTTCGGGTTGCGGTTCCTCCATCTTTAGCAACGTGTATTCGATCTGCGCCCCGATGGGCGACAAAGGCAGGATGAAATGGCCCTCGCGCCCGTCCACCGCCAACGCCAGCAATTCGACCTTATCGCCATCCGGTGCCATCATCGTATAACGCGCGATCAGCTTGACCCGCGCGCCGGGGCTTCCGCCTTCACTGTCGGGGCCGATAATTTGCTGGTCGCCATCCCGCTGCAAGAACAGCTTTTTGGGGCTGGCCACCTCGTCCAACTCATAGATGTCCCCGAGGCAAACGTCATCGAGCCCGCCCAACCCCTCACCTGAATTGACGCCGATGCTGACGAAAATATCATGTGAGTCGAAAACCTGACAAAGCTGTCCGGGTTCTTTTGCGGTGAAGGGCCGGTTACTCACACTGAAATCCATTTCTCTCCGTTGCGCTGGAAAAGGATGCTTGATCCTCACCCGCACCAGATTACCAAATCCTTAACGGAAGTACCAGTTCTCTTTATATTTCAGCTTACTAGCCGAGACAACGCGCGCGATTCACGCGCATTGTTTCCGTTTGCTCGTCTTGTGTCGCATATCGCGCGCAGACGCGATCCCTTCCCCTCGCCGCAATCGACTGCTACCCCTTGCGCAAAGCTGATTTGGAGGACGATAAATGGATCTGGGTATCAAAGGCAAAAAAGCACTGGTTTGCGCGGCCTCGAAGGGTCTTGGCCGTGGCTGTGCCGAGGCTCTGGCCGAAGCCGGGGTCAATCTGGTGATCAACGCTCGCGGCGCCGAAGCACTGGAGGCAACCGCTGCCTATCTGCGCGCGACCTACGGGGTAGAGGTGACAGCGGTCGCCGCCGATATCACGTCTGACGCAGGCCGGGCAGAGGTGCTGGCGGCCGCGCAGGACGTGGACATCCTCGTGACGAATGCCGGTGGCCCGCCCCCCGGTGTCTGGTCCGATTGGGCGCGGGACGATTTCATCAAGGCCCTGGATGGCAACATGTTGACACCGATCGCGCTGATGCAGGCGCTGTTGCCGGGGATGATCGCGCGCAAATGGGGCAGGGTGGTCAACATCACCTCCGGTTCTGTCAAGGCGCCGATCCCGCAGCTCGGCCTGTCCAATGCGGCCCGCACCGGACTGACGGGCTTTGTCGCCGGAACAGCGCGGCAGGTGGCCGAGCATGGCGTGACCATCAACAACCTCTTGCCTGGCATCCACGCGACCGATCGGGCCGACAGTCTGGATGACGGGGTTGCCAAAGCGCAAGGGATTGATCGTGCAGCCGCCACCAAGCAGCGGCAAGCCACCATCCCCGCCCGCCGCTACGGCACGGCAGAAGAATTCGGGGCGGCCTGTGCTTTCCTGTGTTCGAACAAGGCCGGGTTCATCGTTGGCCAAAACCTGCTGCTGGATGGCGGCGCGATCAATGCCACGATCTGACGCGCGTCCCGCAGCGCATGGCTGGCAATGAGTGATGCGCTGCGAACGGGGCAAACTACCCGGCCGCAGCATGTTAAGGTGATCGGTCAGAAAACTTTCAATGGCAAGGCCCCTGAATGATCCGCAACATCCTGTATCTGTCGCACCCAGAGGTGATCATAGACCCCCAGACCCCGGTTCCGGATTGGGGCATTTCTGATCAAGGTCGCCGCAGGTTGCGCGCGGCAGTCAAGCGCGGCTGGCCGGGGCGGGGCTGGCGCATCATTTCCTCGCCCGAGGTGAAGGCACAGCAAACGGCGGAGCTGCTGGCCAATGCCTTCGCTCTGCCGCTGCACATCCATCCCGATATGGGCGAAGTGGACCGGAGCGCCACGGGCTACCTGCCACATGACGAGCATGAAAGCCTTGCCAACGCGCTGTTTGCAAAGCCGGACGCGGGGCCGCAGGGATGGGAGTCTGCCAATGCAGCCAGCGCAAGGATTGTGAAAGCCTTTCAAGAAGTTATCGCCGAAGTCTCGGACAACATGCTTTTTGTCGGCCATGGGGCGGTCGGTAGTTTCCTATGGTGCGCGCTGACCCGCACGCCGATCAGCCGCGCGCAGGACCAAAAGCGTGGCGGCAGTTTCTGGGCGGGGGTGATGGGGCCTGAGGGCTTCTCGTCACTGCATCCCTGGCAGGCGTTGGAAACGGCTGCGGCGAAATAGCGGGGCCAAAGCTCTGCTCCCTGGCCCTTGCCCCTCTGGCCTGGCCCTGTTAACCCATTCCCGATTGAATTGATAAGGTTAGGCTGCGCCGCCCCATGCCCAATACCCCGCCCAGATTGGAGGTCACGAACCTCTCGCGTCATTTTGGCAAGCGGGCCGTGGTGTTGGACCTGTCGCTGACGGTGGCCGCGGGGCAGGTGACCTGCCTGCTTGGCCCATCGGGTTGCGGAAAATCCACGACACTGCGGATGATTGCGGGGGTGGAAAACCCTGATAGCGGCAGCATCCGGATCGAAGGGCAGACCGTCTGCGACGACCGCACCCACCTGCCGCCAGAATCGCGGGGCGTGGGCATGATGTTTCAGGATTTCGCGCTGTTTCCGCATCTGAGCGTGGCCAAAAACGTGGCCTTCGGCTTGCAAGGCGATAACCGCAGCAAAGAGGCGCGGGTGGGTGAATTGCTGGAGCGCGTCAACCTGTCCGGTTTTGCGCATAAACATCCGCATGAGCTTTCGGGCGGCGAGCAGCAGCGCGTGGCATTGGCCCGCGCCCTAGCGCCGCGCCCGCGTATCATGCTGATGGATGAGCCGTTTTCAGGGCTTGATAACCGGTTGCGCGATGGCATCCGCGATACCACGTTGGAGGTGCTGAAAGACGAAGGCGCCGCCGTTTTGCTGGTGACGCATGAGCCGGATGAAGCGCTGCGCATGGCCGACGAGATCGCATTGATGCGGGATGGCAAGATCGTTCAGCGCGGCTCTCCCTATAATATTTACAACGCTCCGATTGATCAGGCCGCGGCAGCTTTCTTTAGTGATATCAATGTGATCCACGGCGTTTCTAAAGGGGCGCTGACAGAAACCCCTTTCGGGGCCTTCCTGACGCCGGGACATGCGGACGGGGGCAAGGTTGAAATTGTGATCCGGCCCCAGCATCTGAAAATCGACTTCGACCGCGCAGGGCGTGGACCGAACCCGACACCGCAAGATGGTACGCCCGCACGGGGCATCGTGTCGCGTGCGCGGTTTCTGGGGCATGAAAGTCTGGTGGATTTCACGATGGATTTTGACGGCTCCAAACTCACAGCCGCGGTGCCGGGGGTGTTCTTGCCCAAGATCGGCACGCCGCTCTGGTTGATGATCCGCCGCGACCGCTGCTTTGTGTTTCCGGCCTAGCCCAGATCTTCGGGGTCTGGCACAAGGCCAGCCTGGGGCAGCAACGTCGCCACCTTGAACCGCAGTGCCCGCGCGGCTTTTGCCCGCGCACCATCCCCTGCCGCCACTTGGCCAAGGCCCGCCATCAGCGCCTCCAACTCATCCTGCGTCAGCATCACAGGGGGCAGCATCAAGGGCGCACGCAGGATGTAGCCCAAGCCACGCTCCCCCTCTACAGGGATGCCGGTCGCGGCCATCATCGCCATGTCGCGCCAGATGGTTCGGGTGGAAACGCCAAGCTCCGCCGCCAGTTCCTGCGCCGTATGGAGCCTGCCATCGCGCATCCGCTGGATCAGATCGAAAATGCGTTGATCGCGGCTCATCGGTGATTGGTCCCTTGCATGGCAACTGACAAAATACTGTCAGCAGCGCGCGGCGTAAAGCCGAATCCCCCTTTGATCCGCCTCGCGTTCCTCATAAATGGAAAGGGTAACGTTCCGGGCGGCACAGGTTCGCCCGACAGGGGAGAATAGGCATATGCTTAACAATATCGGTATTCCGGGCCTTCTTTTGATCGCCGTCGTCGTCCTCGTGCTGTTTGGCCGGGGCAAGGTTTCGTCTTTGATGGGCGAAGTCGGCAAAGGCATCAACGCGTTCAAAAAGGGTGTGAAGGAAGAAACGGCTGAGCTGGACAAAAAGGCGGATGACGCTGTTGACGTAACGCCCGCCGACAAAGACAAGCTCTGATTTCGCGCAGGAGGCGGGGAGCCACCCATGTTTGATATCGGCTGGACCGAGCTTATGGTCATCGGGATCGTCGCGTTGATCGTGATCGGCCCCAAGGATTTGCCCGAAATGTTCCGCACCCTTGGCCGGTTTACCGCCAAGGCCAAAGGCATGGCGCGCGAGTTTTCCCGTGCGATGGAATCCGCGGCGGATGAGGCTGGCGTCAAGGATGTGGCCTCCGATTTGCGCAAGGCGACCTCGGCCAAGTCGATGGGGTTGGATGCGGTAAAGGATGCCGCGACCAAGTTCGAGAAATGGGATCCGATGAAATCGAGCAATGTCTCGAAGCCGACGCCAGACCCGTCTGCGCCGAAACCGGAAACCGCGCCGAAACCGGAAACTGCGAAGGGGCCAGCCACACAGGCCCTGGCCAATGCGCAAGCTGCGGCGCGGGCCGAGCGGACAGCCGGCGCCGCGCCAGAGGCTAAAACTGCCGAGAAACCGGTTGCCAAGACAGCTGCCAAGACGTCAGCCAAACCCGCCGCCGCAAAGAAGCCGGCGGCGAAAAAGCCGGACGCCAAGCCAACAGCCGCAAAAAAGCCAACTGCAAAAAAGCCAACCGTAAAAAAGAGTGACGCATGAGCGCCGACGACATTGACGATAGCTCCGCCCCGCTGATCGAACATCTGGCAGAGCTGCGCAACCGGCTGATCTATTCGGTCGCGGCTTTCCTTGTCGGCATGGTTTTGTGTTTCACCGTCTGGAATCCGATCTTCAATTTCCTGACGCAACCGATCTGTGCGGCGCTGGCCGACCGCAATCAGGATTGCGGCCTTGTGCTGATCAAGCTGCAGGAAGGCTTCTTCGTCGCCATCCGCATCTCGCTGTTTGGCGGCTTTATCCTCGCCTTTCCGATGATTGCGTTTCAGATGTGGCGCTTCGTGGCTCCGGGGCTTTACAAGAACGAGAAGGGTGCTTTCCTGCCCTTCCTCATTGCCTCTCCCGCCATGTTCACCCTTGGTGCGGCCTTCGCCTATTTCGCCATTCTGCCGCTGGCCTTTGATTTCTTCCTTGGCTTCCAGCAAATGACGCCAACCACCGGCGATGTGACGAACGGCACTGCTGGCGTATTGTTCCAAGGTTCGATGGAGGAATATCTGGCGCTGACCACCAAGTTCATCCTCGCCTTTGGCATCTGTTTCCAGCTTCCGGTTCTGCTGACGCTGATGGGCAAGGCGGGGCTGGTGTCGGCACGCGGTCTGGCCTCGGTGCGCAAATATGCTGTCGTGGCGATTCTGGTTCTGGCCGCCGTTGTCACACCGCCCGATGTCATCACACAGGTCATTCTGTTCGTGGTGGTTTACGGCCTTTATGAAATCTCCATCCTCTTGGTGCGACGCGTTGAA
>JBFHGI010000126.1:0-6450 GCA_041583175.1 Pseudorhodobacter sp.
GAGGGTCAGTTTCATGACGGGTCAGCAGGGCGCGCCCAAAGGAACAGGCCAAGCGCGCGCGCCTGTGCGGCCAGCGCCGCCGGGTCCAGCAAGATCACCGCACCGGCCTGAAAGGCGATGCCGCCCAAGCCCGCCTTTTGCACCATATCAAGGGTGTGCGGCCCGATGGTGGGCAGATCAATCCGCAGGTCCTGCCCCGGTTTCGGTGCTTTGAAAAACAGCCCCTTGGCGGATTTGGGCCGCAGATGCGCCGGGATCAGCGCGGTTTGTGCCAGCATCGCATCGGTGCCCGTCAGGGTTTCCACGGCAAGGCACAAGCCCGCCTGCACTACAGCCCCCTGCCCTACATCCACAGCACCCAAGGCCCGCACGATGGCGGCGGCGCGGGTGGCGTCTGCTTCATCCTGCGGGGTGATGCTGCCTGCGATCAGGCCCGCTTGGGGGCAGAGACCCGGTGCAATTTCCTGCGCGCCGAGGATGCGCAGATCGAATTCCTCAAAGATCGCCAGCACTTCGCGCAGGGTGGCATCATCGCCCGCCTGCATCGCGGCCAAGAGGCGCGGCACCATTTGCGCGGTCAGGGGATCGAACAGCGACGGATCGAGGTTCGGGCGTTGCACCGCGCCGGCAAAACAGACGCGGGTGATGCCCTGATCTTGCAGCGCATGCAGAAAGGGAACCAAGCGTTCGATATGGAAGGTCATATCCGGCGCAAGCCCGCTGGGCGCAAAGCCGTGCAGCGCCGCCACCAGCGGCTTTTCCCCCATGGCGGCAACCAGCGTGGCGGGCAAGGCCCCGGCCCCTGCGATGATCGCGGTATCGGTCATTTCGGTGTCAGGAAGGAGCGATCAGTGGCGGAGAGAATGAAATCGGTCATCTCGCGCACATGTTTGCTCTCGGTTTCCTCGGCAAGCCGGCGCGCCCGGTCAAGGAAAGTGCCTTCGCCCTGTGCCAGCATCTGATAGCCCGCGCGCAGGGCGGTAATCTCGGCCCGGTCCACGCCGCGGCGTTTGAGGCCGACAAGGTTCAGCCCGTCCAGATCGCCGCGTGGCCCCTGCACAAGCCCATGCGGCAGCACGTCATTGGTGACCATGGTGACAGCGCCGATGATCGCGCCATGCCCGATGCGCACCCATTGATGCACACCCGAGAGGCCGCCGATGATGACATCATCGCCAAGCTGGCAATGGCCCGCAATCGCGGCCTGATTGGCCAGAATGACCCGGTTGCCCAAAGTCGCGTCATGGCCGACATGGCTGCCCGTCATCAGCAGGCAATCATCGCCCACGCGGGTGATGCCGCCGCCGCCTGCCGTACCGGTGTTCAGGGTCGCGCCTTCGCGGATGCGGCAGCGCTTGCCCACGACCAGCCGGGTGCGTTCGCCTTTGAACTTCAGGTCTTGCGGCACCTCGCCGACGCAGGCGAAGGGGAACACGATGGTTTCATCGCCGATCTCGGTCCAGCCGGTGACAACGGCATGGGATTTCAGCACAACGCCCGCGCCAAGGGTGACTTCGGGGCCGACGATGCAGAACGGGCCGATCGTGCAGCCCTCGCCGATGGTGGCACCGGGTTCGACGATGGCGGAGGGGTGAATCTGGCTGCTCATGCTTTTGGCAGGTCCATCATGGCGGTGAATTCGGCCTGGGCGCAGAGCTCGCCGTCCACGGTGGCGCGGCCTTCGAATTTCCAGACCTTGCCGCCGCCGCGCTTCACCGTCACATGCAGCTCCATCACATCGCCCGGCACCACCATGCGGCGGAATTTCACCGCGTCGATGCCCATGAAATAGACCAGCAGGTTCTTATCCGCGAGGTCCATCGACACGCCGACAAGGATGCCCGAGGTCTGGGCCAGTGCCTCGATGATCTGCACACCGGGAAACACCGGTTTGCCGGGGAAGTGGCCCTGAAACTGCGGCTCGTTCATTGTCACGCATTTGATGCCGACAGCGGATTGGTTGGGCACAATGTCGCGCACCTTGTCCACCAGCAGGAACGGGTAGCGGTGGGGCAGAATGCGTTGAATGAGGTCAATATCGGCCGTGGTTGGCAGGGTCTTGGCGGCATCGGTCATTGGGCATTCCTTTGGGCCGGAAATTATCTGTTTGTTTTTGAGTATCAATTCCGCCGATGCGAGACAAGCGGGGGCGTTCGGATCACGGGGTGTTTGGCGCGGAGCCGCCGTCAACAGGCGCGGTTTCGGCGTCAGGGGCGGTTGCCGCCGGGTCTGCGCCAACCTCGGGCGCTTTGGGCGCATTGAAGACTGCATCCAGCCGGTCAATCGCCACTTGCGTCACATCAACCCGGTCGAGGCTTAGAATAACAGAGGATTGGTCGATCAGGACGACCGCACCCATTTCCCGCATGAGTTCAGCCAGAAGCGGAACAGCGGATTCGAAAAATGTCTGCTGGTCCGCGTCGCGTTGGCGCTTCAATTCGCGATCTTTCACCGACCACGCTTCGCGGATTTTCTCTACCTTGTCATCAAAGGCGCGCGATAAGGGCTGGAATTCGCTTGGCTGAAGCTCTGCGCGGCGTTCGGTCAACATCCGCTCTTCAATTTCCAGATCCGACTCGATCTTGCGGATCTCGGCCTGCAATTCGCGGGAAGCTGCCTCCAGCCGGGTCAGCGAGGCTTTGCCAAAGGCCGAATCCTCGAAAAGGCGTTGCTGGTTGATTGTCAGCACCGGAGATTGAAACGGCACACTCACAGCGGCAGCCTGCCCGTCGGGCAGTTGTTGCGCCCAGACCGGGGCCGCGAAAGGCAGCGCCGCCGCGGCGAGCGTCAAGAAAGACGCCGCTGCGCGCAGGCCCCACATCAGAATTCCGATTTGATCGTCAGATCGAAAGAGCGGGTCTTGTCATAGCTCTCTTTCTTGAGCGCCCGCGACAGGTTGAACCGCAATGGACCAATCGGAGTATCCCAGAACAAGGAGACGCCAACCGCCGCGCGCAGGTTCATGCTGTCGTCGATCGAACAATCTGCAACCGTGCAACCCGTTTGCGGGCCACCTGCAAGGTCGTCCAAGCCCCAAACCGAACCGACATCAAAGAAAGCGCCGCCACGGATATTGTATTCATCCGGCAAGCCAATGGGGAATTCGGCCTCGAACCGCGCCACGGCAAACATGTTGCCGCCCAAAGCATCCTCATTGACAGCGTTCAAATCGCGCGGGCCGATGCCGTTGGTTTCAAAGCCGCGGATTTTGGAGTTTAGGAAGAACCGCTCTGTCACGCGGGAATTGCCTTTGACCATATTGATCATGCCGCCTTCAAACACGGCCCGCAGCGTGACGTCATCATTCATGATACGACGCTCTGCCAGCGCCAGACCGGTGGTGCTGATGTAGCGCAGATCGCCACCCAGACCCGCAAAATCCTGATTGAAGCGCAGCAAGATGCCGCCATTCGGATTCAGGCCATCGGTCCGCGTGTCATAGCTGAAGGTATAGCCGACAGACGAGGCCAACTGCCCACCCACTGCCTCTTCATTGTGCAGGATCAGCGAGGAATCATCATCGACGTTCTTGATCCGCGAATCCGAGATTTTGTAGTTCAGCTGCAAGTTGCTGTATTCGCCGACCGGAAAGCCGATCCCCACACCGATATCGGCTGCACGGGTATCATAGGCGGCACTGGCGCTATCCGTTTCCAGATAGCCAATGTTGAACGAGAATTGCAGGTCCCGCCCCAAAAACGCCGGTTCGACAAACGTCAGACTGCCACTGTTCGTATCACTTGCCGTCGCGATGGAGACACCGAATGTCTGGCCACGACCGAGGAAGTTGTTTTCCGAGAAACCGGCCGTAAAGCCAACGCCGGAATCCGCCCCATAGGCAACACCAAAGCTCAGCGAGCCTGTGGGCTGCTCTTCCACATCCACGTTGACAACAACCTGATCGGCGGCGCTGCCCTGCTCTGCCTCTACCTTGGCATCGGAGAAGTAGCCAAGCGCACGGATACGTTCCGCAGCGCGGCGAACTTCACGCGGGTTGAAGGGGTCCCCTTCAGCGGCGCGGAATTCACGGCGCACAACCTCGTCCAGCGTGGTGGTGTTGCCTTCGATGTCAATGCGCTCCACAAAGATACGAGGGCCGCGGGTGATGGCGAATTCAACGTCCAGCGTCAGATCACGCTCATTGCGGGTGATGCGCGGCTCGATCCGCACGAAATTCAGAGCCTTGCGCAAGGCAAGGTTTTCCATCCGCGCGATATTATTTTCGATCACCGTCGGAGAGTAGGTGATGCCCGGACGCAATTTCAGCACCTGCTGGAATTCCTCGGCGTCGATTTCGGGGATTTCAGAAACGGTGGTCACATTGCCGAGCTTGAAGCTTTGACCTTCGCGCACGGTGAAGGTTACGAAAAAGCCGTCCCGCTCCCGCGTGACTTCGCCGACGGCATCCAGAACCTGAAAATCGACATAACCGCGCGCCTGATAGAAATCGCGCAGCAATTGTTTATCAAACTCGATACGGTCGGCGATGAATGTATCGGACTGGATGATGCGGCGGAAAATACCGGCTTGCTTGGTCGCCAGAACCTGCCGCAAGCGGCGATCCGAATAGGCGCGGTTGCCGACAAAGGACAGACGCTCGATCTCGACGACTTTGCCTTCCTTGATATCGAAAACAAGATCGACGCGGTTGCCGGAGCGGCGGATGATGCGCGGGTCAACTGTCACCGCGATCCGCCCGCTTTCCTGATAGGCCCGCGTGATTTCGGCGGCATCGGCTTCGGCCTGCGCGGGAGAGAACACGCGGCGGGATTGCGACTTCACGATACCCGCCAGCATTTCATCTTTCAGGCGCTTGTTGCCTTCAAAGTTGATGACGTTGATGGTCGGGAATTCCTTGACCTTGATGATCAGCGTGCTGCCCGAGGGCGTAATCTGCACATCTTCGAACAGGCCGGCGTTGGAAATACGCTGGAATGCGTCATTCAGCTCGCCTGCGGAAAGGGACTGGCCGCGCCCGATTCCTGCGTAGGACAGGATTGTCGCGGCATCGACCCGTTCGTTCCCTTCGACCCGAACGGACGAAAAACTGTAGGTTTGGGCCTGGGCCGGTGGGGCAACATCGAAACAAGCCATTGAGGCGATTGTGAAAACCGAAACAAGAGCGGTGCGCTGCCCGAGTTTGCGCAAGATGTTGCGGGAGATCAAAACCCGTTCCGCAATATGCATTGTTCTGCCCCATTCACTGATCCTGTTGCGTTCCTGACTAACGGGAATGGATCGGCTTGTCAAAAGGCCAAAGCGTCATATTGTTTCAATGTGTTAAACTAACACTAGATCGGGTTAGGGAATAAGGATGGCATTGCCCAGAAATGCGCCTGCCAACAGACCGACGATGATCGTGCCAACGCTGAACAAGCGGTCCCAGTTCAGCCCCACAAGAAGCGAGAAGCCGCGATAGCCTTGAATCATCGTTTGCATGGTAAGTACCTGTCATTCGCGTTGATATCCTGCAGATATAGAACGCAAATGTGGCGTGAATTGGGCGTTGCCGTGCTTGTCTGCAACGGTGCCGCCCCGCCTAGCGGACCCTCACGGGCAGAACAGATCATTGCTGAGCGCGAAGACCATCAGTGACAGAAGCAGCGTCAACCCGACCATCATCATTGCTTTCAGGGCACGATCCGATGGTGGCTTGCCCGTCACCGCCTCATAGGCGTGGAACACCAGATGGCCGCCATCCAGCACCGGAATGGGAAAGAGGTTCATCAATCCCACCGCCGTCGACAGCGCCGCGATCATCATGATGAAGGTCAAGCCGCCCTGACTTGCCGCCGCCGAGGAGGTTTTTGCAATTCCGATGGGGCCGCGCAGGTTGCAGCTTGAAATCGCGCCGGTGACAATATGGCCCAAGCCGGAAAGGCTTGTGGTGATAAGGCCCCAGGTCCGCTCGACGCTGAGCCCGACGGTTTCCAACGGGCCGGGGGTGTAAAGCTCTGGTGTGAAGACCATGCCGTCGGTCAGACCGATCAGATAACGCTCCTCGAATCCGCCGCCTGCCGCGGGAATGGTTGTCATGCGCGGCACGAGTGTTGTTTCGAACTCGGTCCCGCCCTGCCCGTCATCACGCCAGATTTTCAGCGACAGCGGCGAATCCTTGGATTCGGCAACCAGCGTGACGAGATCGGTAAAGGCATAAACGTCGCGGTCATTGACCGAAAGGATCACATCGCCTTCGGCCAGATCCGCATCTTGCGCAGCGGATTCCAGCGCGACGGAACCGATCATCGCCGGAAAGGGAAACGGCCCCTCGATCGTGATGTCGCGCCCGTCGCGGGCAATCGTGTAATCGGCAGAGGGTTGGGCGGGTAGCGCGCGCGCCGCAGTCAGGAACGCCACCATATCCGGCGTTTCCACCCCGTTCAGCGCCAGAATCTCATCACCCGGCAACAAGGTCTGGGTTTCATTCGGCAGGGGTTTCACCTCGCCCAC
>JBFHGI010000127.1:0-6418 GCA_041583175.1 Pseudorhodobacter sp.
ACCTCGGCCACATCGCGCACCGCAAGCCCTGCATCGCGCAGCGCTGCCGCCGAACCGCCGGTGGACAGCAGTTCCACCCCCCGTGCTGCAAGCGCGCGGCCCAGATCAATCAGACCGGTTTTGTCGGAGACCGACAGCAGCGCGCGTTTGACGGGGACGAGATCGACAGAGGTGGTGGCAATTTTTGCGGGCATTGGGCAGTTCCCTTTGGGCAGCTTATGTCAGGACAGGACCGGAAACTCGTCGCGTTCCAGATCGCGGATGGCCAGCGGAGTATCCTGTGCTTTCGCCAAGGTCCAGCCAATCACGGCGTCAAACTCAGCCACATGGCCGGAAAGCACGATTTGTTTGGCCGCGCGCGGGTTCAGACGGCCCTTTTCAAGGTAGACCGAGGGTTCAACCGCCAGTCCCAGCGCGCCGGAGTGGCGGAAAATCCAGATCTCGCCGCTTTTGAGCGCGAGAGAGACGGCGTTGCCGCCAAGGTCGATCGCGGCATCAACATCGGGATGCAGGTGAAAGCGGATGGAAAAGCGAATCCCCGCATCGGCTTTGCGGGCGACCACGGTGGACAGGCGGGTACGATCTGCTGCCGAGATGGCGCGCAACTCATCCTGCCCGCCGAGGTGGCGCCCGTCATGCGACAGCAGCAAGAGCCGGGAATGGGTCAGCCCGTGGGTGGCAACCCAGCCGTCATGGGCCAGACGCAGGGCATGGCCTTCGGCGGTTTCCGTGGGGCGGGTCTGGGTGACATGGGCGCGGTCGGCCATCACCTCCGGCGTGCCACGGTTCAACCGGCTGGAGGAATATCCTTCGACCGAGAGGGTCGAATGGCTGGGCGTGGCGCGGCCTGCGCGGTGCCATTCCGCCCCGAAAGGCGCGCCGGAGCCGCAGTTGACGATCACCGGACGGCGGCCAGATGTCATCTCGAACGCAAGGGTAGAGGCATGGGCCGAAGCGCCCGCACGCCCCCCCGGCGGGTCAGCAGCATCAATGATGACCGAGGTGCGCCCGCCTGCCAGCCGCAAAAAGCCCATCGCGGGGCCGTTTCCGGGGGCGGCCTTCACGCCCGAGGCGGCAAGCGCATGGTCCAAACGCCCGTCCATCCCGCGCCCGCCGCCGTGAAACCGCGCCAAGCCGCCATCGGCGTGGCGCAGGCTGCGCAGGGTGGGGGCGATACGCTCAATTGCGGCGCGGTGGGCTTGCGGTACGGTCTGGCCCGCCTCGCCCAAGGCCTGCGCCGCCCATGTCAGCAAGGTGAACACATCCAGCAATTCTTCGGGGCTGCGGGTGGGCAGGCCACCATGGGCATCGACCTCCGCCTCACATTCCTTGGCGAGCGCATCAACCGCGGGCCCGACAAGCTTTTCCATGCCTGTCAATGCAAGCCCGGCGTAAATGAGGCCGGTCAGCGCCTCGAACCTCGGCAGGCCCGGGGCAGAGGCGTGCCAGCGGCGCGACAGGAACATGGTTTGGGCCGATAGCGCGTTGAAATACAGGTGGGTGTCGGCAGAGTTTCGCCCGTTCATCAGGAAAATCGCGTGGTTGATCCAGCGGATCAGGCGTCGTCCGGTCAGATCGGGAGTCCAGCCGGGGCCACGCCCTTTGCCGAAGCGCGCTATCCAGGCCCATGTCCAATCCTGCGCGCGGTTGCGGGCAATCGGGTCGCCCACGGCAGCCAGATCATCGAGCCAGGCAAACCCATGCGCCTCGGCCCAGAAGTCGGCGGCATCTGTCGGCGCGTCCCACAGCAGTTTGCCGGGGGCCTCGATCAGATGGCCAGCCAATAGAAAATTGCCTGCGGTCAACTGCTTGCCGCGCGCGAAAAGGCCGATGCTGCGGGGTTCGGGCTGTGAGACAAAGCCCGTTGCCGCATGGCTGCGCGATGCGTGCCAAGCCGCCAGCCGGTTCTGCCAACGCGTCAGCCGCGCCGCGAACCCGTCTTTACGCGGGTGAGCCAAGGTGCCTCATGTTTCCTGCCACTCAAACTAGCCTGTACTGATACGCCTTTGGCGGCGCTGTGCCCAATTCCGGGTCTGTCTGCGCGCAAGCATAACGTCCCGATGCGGCGCTGTCACCGCCAATTGCTTTACCCTGCTGCGGGCAGTCGCAAACGTGCCATGAAAAACCCGTCCATCCCGCCGATCTCTGCCCAATAGTCGGGGCGCAGGCGCAGACCGCCTTGTTCGGTGATCCAAGCGGGGTCGATGCCGGGCAGGGCTGGCGGTTCTACCGTTAGCTGCGGGTGGCGGGCAAGGGTGGCGGAGAGTTGCGCCTCGCCTTCCTCGGGCAGAAGCGAGCAGGTGCAGAACACCAGCCGCCCGCCCGGCTTCAAAATCCCAAGAGCGCGGTCGATCAGGGCTGTTTGCAGCGCCACCAGTTCGGCAATCTCAGAGCCGTCCTTGATGAAGGGCAAATCGGGGTGGCGGCGCAGGGTGCCGGTAGCAGAGCAAGGCGCATCTAGTAGGATCGCGTCGAACGGGGCCTCTGGCTGCCAATGCAGCGCATCCTCGGTGATGACCTTTGCAGAAAGGCCGGTGCGGGCAAGGTTTTCATGCAGGCGCGCCAGTCGCGGGCCGGATATGTCAACGGCCGTGACAGCGGCACCTGCTGCTGCCAGTTGCAAGGTTTTGCCACCGGGGGCGGCGCAAAGATCAAGCACAGATTCGCCGGGTTGGGCATCCAGCAGCTTTGCGGCCAATGATGCGGCGGCGTCCTGCACCCACCACGCGCCGTCGGCATAGCCCGGAAGCTGCGACACTTGCGACGGGCTGGCAAGGCGGAGGCTGCCGTTGGGCAAGCGGGTCGCGCCTTCGATTGCGGGGGGCTCGGCTTTTGGTGTCAGGTCCAGCGGCGGAGCTTTGCTCTGCACCGCTTCGATCTCGCTGACAACGTCGCGGCCCCAAGCGTGGACAAGCGGCTGGCGCAGCCATTGCGGCATCCGCTGGGGGGGCAGTTTGGCGAAAGGCGCTTCAAGTGTTGCAACTTTGCGCAGTACGGCATTGACCAGCCCGGTCATATGGCCGGTGCGATTGCCGTGGCGCACCACATCGACCATCGCATTCACCACCCCATGTGCGGCCCCGCCTTCAACCGCCAGTTCCACCACACCCAGCCGCAACGCGTGACGCACCAGGCTTGGCGGCGATTTGCGCAGAAAGGGCTTGAGCACTTTGTCGGCCTGTTCCACATGGCGCAGCGTGGTCAGGGCAAGGCGCTGGGCGCGGGCCTTATCGGAAGCCGAGAGGGATTTGAGCGGGCCATCGGGCGCGTCGAGCACCTGTCCAAGCTGCTGGCCCTCGTCCAGAACCGCTTCCAGAAGGGCCACCGCTGCGCTGCGCGCCGCTGTTCCATCCACTGCCATGATGCCGCCCCTTGTTACCCGATGTTGCCCGTAGTGCCTTTGCCGCCTATATCAAAGCCACAGCCCCGACAAGCCGGAGCCCGGATCGGGGGACCAGAAGAAAGGCCATGCCATGCCCAGTGATGCCCCAAAAGACCTGCCGCCCGCCGCCCAGCGCGCCTTGGCCGAAGCCGCAGAGCGCCGCAAGACCGCCGAAGCGCGAGAGTTGCCGAAAGAGCTTGGCGGGCGCAACGGGCCGGAACCTGTGCGCTATGGCGATTGGGAAAAGAAGGGCATTGCGGTCGATTTCTAAGGCCGCATCGCCGGACGCGGCTTTATCGGCGCGTCAAATTTTGAAGAAGGGCTGCGCCAGACGCGGCAGCAGGTTGGAGAAGCGCAGAGGTGCATCGGTTGCTGCAAGGCAGATGCAATCTTGCCCGGCTTCGGCAATGGGTTGGTGGTTCAACTCCTCGTCTGCGATCTCAAGATCGCCCGGGCCGAAACGGTCGGTCTCGTCGCGGAAGGCACCCTGAAGCACCAAGGTCAACTCGGTGCCGCGATGGCCGTGGTCAGGCACTTTCTGGCCGGCAGGAATATAGAGCAGCCGTGCGGAGGCGGTTTTATCTGTCGGCAAGATCGCCTGACGCACGCCCATGCCCAGCGACCGCCATTTTACGGAGGCAAGATCACCACCGATATAATCCACCAATGGCGCAGGCATGGACTTGCTGCTGCTAAGGCGGCGGGGAGGGGGCGCGGCAGCAGGCTGGTCCAGACGTGCCAAAGCGGCGGCAAGGCTGTCATCCGCCATCGCCACAGCGTCACAAGCCCCCATCAGGCTACCGCCAACGGCGTCGAACGCCCCAAGCCGCGCCTTGCACTCGTCGCACATCGACAGGTGCACAGCGATGACAAGATTGAACGCCTCCGGCAAAAGACCAGCGGAATAGCCGAGCAGGAGTTGATCAGAAATGTGGTGGCGTATCGTCATGCTTTTCGTCTTTCAACTCATCTTGTGGCGCAAGCGGTCCAGCGCCAGCCGGATGCGGGATTTGATGGTGCCCAGCGGCAGGCCAGTCTCGGCGGCAATCTCGCTATGTGACAGATCACTGAAATAGGCGCGCTCTATCAGCTCTCGCTGCTTTTCGGGCAAGAGCGCCACAGCCTCGGCCAGGCGCTCGGTTTCCTGGGCAAGCTCCAGCGCGTCATGCTGGTCCGGCTCGGCCTCTGGTCCCCAGGGCAGGTCTTCGGGTTCGGGGCGACGGGATTTGCGCAACGCGTCGATGCGGCGGTTGCGGGCGATCGTGAAAATCCATGTCGTCGCGGTGGCGCGTGTGGGATCAAAGAGATGCGCCTTTTGCCAAAGCGTTGCCATGACATCTTGCGCGCATTCCTCGGCCAATGTGGCAGACGCGCCGGATTTCATCAAAAACCCTTTGATGCGCGGAGCGAAATGCCGGAACAGCGCGGCAAAGGCGTCCCTGTCCTGCGCATCCCTTACACGCAGGATCATCGCGCTCCATGGTTCCTGAGTCGTCTCTGCTGACACCATAGGCCTCTTTTGTCGCAGCAAAGCGGCTGCCCCGCCTGCACCATAAGGGGCCAAGGGCGAAGTTGCATCCGGTTTCTGTTGAGGCATCGTGTCTAACATGTAAGGTCTACGGCGCAGGCTGGGGGTTGGATCACTGCTTTGATGGATTTTGTGCAAAGTGGTTCTGCACAGCAAAGTGATCCAGCGGGGCGGCACGGTCGTATCCGAATGAATAGCTGCGAGTATATCAGGAGAGTTCGCCCCATGCCCTTGGAAACCACTGCCGCCGCGACCCGCCGTATTGCTGTGATCGGGGGCGGGATTTCCGGCATGGCCGCAGCCCATTTGTTGAGCCGCGACCATCAGGTGGTGTTGTTTGAGGCGGAAAAGCGGCTTGGAGGGCATGCGCGCACGGTTTTGGCAGGCAAGCGCGGCGATCAGCCGGTGGATACCGGGTTCATCGTATTCAACCATGTGAATTACCCGAATCTCGTCGGGTTGTTCGACAAGCTGGGCGTGCCTACGGCCAAAAGCGATATGAGCTTTGGCGCCTCTATCGGGGGCGGGCGGTTTGAATATGGCTTTCGCGATTGGGCGGGTCTGGTGGCGCAGAAGAGCAACATCGTGAACCCGCGCTATTGGGGTATGCTGCGCGATATCATGCGATTCAACGCGCGGGCCGAGGAATTGGCAGGCGATGGCTCTATGACGATCCGCGATTTGCTGGCGGCTTTGGGCGCGGGCGATTGGTTCCGTGATTACTACCTCTTGCCGTTGTCGGGCGCGATCTGGTCCACGCCGACACAAGGGATATTGGATTTCCCGGCCCGGGCGATGATTGATTTCTTCAAGAACCACGCGCTGCTGGGCGTCACCGGGCAGCACCAGTGGTATACGGTGCAGGGCGGTTCCATCGAATATGTGCGCCGCGTGCAGGCGGCGTTGGAAACCGCCGGCGTTGACCTGCGGCTGGGCGCGCCTGTTGCCGGGGTGCGGCGCGCGGGGGGCCAAGTGTTCGTGCGCGGGACAGGGGCGGAATGGGAAGCCTTTGACGAGGTGATCTTTGCCACCCATTCCGACGACACGCTGCGCTTGCTGGAGGACCCGACAGCGTTTGAGACGGCGCAACTGGGTGCGATCCGCTATCAGCCGAATGATGTGATCTTGCATTCCGATGCCGCGATGATGCCGAAACGCCGCGCGGCCTGGGCCTCTTGGGTCTATGTCGAAGGCGCGGGGCCGCGCCCGGACCGGATTGATCTGACCTATTGGATGAACTCGCTGCAACCGATCCCGATGGATGACCCGCTGTTCGTGACGCTGAACGCCAACAAGCCGATCCGGGAGGCGTTGATCCACGATCAGGTCACTTTCCGCCACCCGGTCTATGACCTGGGCGCGTTGGAGGCGCAGCGCGCGATCCGCGCCAGCAACGGCAGCAATGGCACTTGGTTCTGCGGCGCATGGATGCGCAACGGCTTTCACGAAGACGGCTTTGCCAGTGCCGTGGATGTGGTCGATGCGCTGCGCGCGCGGCAAGTCGCAGC
>JBFHGI010000128.1:0-6380 GCA_041583175.1 Pseudorhodobacter sp.
AGTCGATCTGAGCGCCGGAACGATTGCGGGCACCCCTGCAGTCATGGCGGGGTTCTGGGGCTCGCATCTAGGGGTTATCGATCTGTTGCTGGAGCGGGATGACGGGGTGTGGCGGGTCGTCGCCTCACATTCCGAGGCGCGCCCGATTGCGGTGCATGACAAGGCGGGTCAGCGTATCCCCTTGGTCGATTCAGTGCCCCGCGTCTTGCGGTCAGTAAAGGGAGATCACGCCGCCACGTTGGATTACATGCGCAGCCATGTAGGGGAAACGCTGAAGCCGCTGCACAGCTATTTCTCGATGATCCACGATTGCCCCTGCATCCAGATAATCTGCCACGCGCAACGCGCCTATGTCGCTGAAAAACTGAAAGATACGGCATATGCCGATCTGCCGCTTCTTTCGGCCGCTGCGCCGTTCAAGGCGGGCGGGCGGGCCGGTCCGGACCATTTCACCGACATTCCTGCAGGGCCGTTGTATCAACGTAGCGTGGCCGATCTCTATGCGTTTCCGAACACCATCTGCGCCTTGAAATTGCAGGGCAAAGATGTTGCGGAATGGCTGGAACGCTCTGCCGCCGCGTTCAACCGGATCACCTTGGGCGAGACTGACCAGCCGCTGCTGAATGAGGCGTTTCCGTCCTATAATTTCGACGTCATCTTCGGGCTCACCTATGACATCGACCCGTCGCAGCCGCCGCGCTACTCGACCGAGGGTCATTTGATCAACCCCACAGCGCAGCGGATACGAAATCTGTGCTATCAGGGCAGGCCTGTCGATCCAGAGGCCGAATTCATCATCGCGACGAATAATTATCGGGCGAGCACACAATCTGCTCTCGATATATTCCTCAAGACACAGACGGTGGTGCAAGCTTCGGTCACCATTCGCACCATCATCTATAACTATATCGTCGAGAACAGCCCGCTGACCCTTGGTCCGCTGCCAAATTTCCGGCTGCTGACCTTTGAAGGCACGACCTACAGTTTTGAGACCTCGCCGCGTGCCCAAGCCTTTGCCCCGCAGGTCAAAGGACTGAAAATCGAACCGATTGAAACCTTGTTTGACGGTTTCATGCGGTTCCGCATCAGCGCCTGACCGGCAAAGAAAAAGCCCGGGCGACGAGGCCCGGGCTTTTCAATCGTTTATGGAAGACAGCTTAGGCTTTGAATTCCGGATAGGCTTCCAGACCCAACTCTGCCTTGTCGAGGCCCAGCACTTCGTCTTCTTCGCTTGGACGCAGGCCCATGGTCGCTTTCAGGATGAACCAGACCACCGACGAGGCCACCAGCATGAAGATACCGATTGCAACAAAGCCCAGAAGCTGCGTGCCGAAGCTTGCGCCTTCGGTGTAGAACGGAACCGCCATCGTGCCCCAGAAACCAGCTACGAGGTGAACCGGGATCGCACCGACAACATCGTCGATCTTCATCTTGTCGAGCATCGGCACGACAACAACCGCGATGATACCACCGATCGCACCAATCCACAGCGCGCCGAACAGGCTCGGGTCCAGCGGACCGGCAGTGATCGCCACCAGACCGGCAAGTGCACCGTTCAGCAGCATGGTCAAATCGACCTTTTTGTAGAGCGCCTGTGTCAGCAGCATCGCGGCAATCGCACCGGCTGCAGCAGCCATGTTGGTGTTGGCAAAGATGATCGCGACAGCGTTGGCGTCAGCTTCGGTGCCGAGGGCAAGCTGCGACGCACCGTTGAAACCGAACCAACCCAGCCACAGGATGAACGTCCCCAAAGTGGCAAGAGCAAGGTTGGAACCCGGCATCGGGTTAACACGGCCGTCCTTGGAGAATTTGCCCAGACGTGGCCCGAGGATGATTGCGCCTGCAAGGGCTGCGAAACCGCCGGTTGCGTGAACCAAGGTGGAGCCAGCGAAATCCGAGAAGCCTGCTTCCGAGAGCCAGCCGCCGCCCCACTGCCAGGACGCCTCGATCGGATAGAGGAAGCCTGTCAGAACAACGGTGAAGATCAGGAACGGCCACAGCTTGATACGCTCGGCCAGAGTGCCCGAAACGATGGACGCCGTGGTCGCGCAGAACATCAACTGGAAGAAGAAGTCCGAACCCGTGGCATAGCCCGCTTCGATTGCCGGATCGCCCTGGATGGAGGCAATAGAGAAGGCACCGAGAATGCCGGCCATGCTCCAGCCGTCGCCCGGGTACATCAGGTTATAGCCGACCAGCCAGTACATGATGGCTGCGATGGCAAAGAGCGCGATATTCTTGGTCAACTGCATCGTCACGTTCTTGGAGCGGACAAGGCCTGCCTCCAGCATCGCAAAGCCAGCGGCCATCCAGAACACCAGAAAGCCACCGATCAGGAATAGCAAGGTGTTGAAGATAAAGGCATTGTTGACGGCAGGCGCCGCTTCTGCCGCTGCCTCCTGCGCCATCAGCGGGAGCGCCGTTCCGGCGATCAGCGCCGAAAGACCCGCAATTTTCATCCCAGTTTTCATGATACTCATTTCCTTCCCCCGCTGCTTAAAGCGCGTCATCATTGATTTCGCCGGTCCGCACCCGAAGGGCTTGGGCAACGTCCAGCACAAAGATTTTGCCGTCACCGATCTTGCCGGTTTTCGCAGTTGCAGCGATGGTTTCGACGGCGGCCTCGGCCAGCGCGTCTGTCACCACGATTTCCAACCGCATCTTCGGTACGAAATTCACCGCATATTCTGCGCCACGATAAATCTCGGTATGGCCGGACTGGGACCCGAAGCCCTTGATTTCCGTTACCATCATGCCTCTCACGCCGAGGGTGGTGAGCGCTTCGCGGACCTCCTCCAACTTGAATGGCTTAATCGCTGCAATGATCAGTTTCACGACCGTCTCCCTTGCTGAACCTGCCCGGCGCATGGCCCGGCTCTATGGCGTTCAGAAAGATTTCTTTGCAGGTGCAGCACAAGGGAATGCCCGCTTTAACGCAGGGCAAAAACGTCAATATTGCACAATTTTTGCACTTTCATTTACGAACGCACAAAAATTAATCGCTCACGATTCGAATCTGTGGCGCCTTAACTCTCCACAATCACGCGCAGGCAGGTTAATCTGCACGGCAACAAAGCGTGAAAACACGAAAGCATGATGGATGAGCAGATCAGGCAACGGGCGGTCACCCATGGTGGCAGATCGCCGCTATAAAACCCCCGCCGGGGCCAAAAAGGGGGCGACGCCGCCGCCCAAAAAGCGCAAGACCCCAAAGCGGCGCGCACCGCGGCGCGGTGGCATCTCGGGGTTTATCCTTGGCCTGTTCAGCTTGATCTGGCGGGTTATCTGGGGCTTCACCTGGCGGATCGGAGCGGTTGTCACGTTGATCGTCGCGGCGGTGACCTTCTATTTCTATGCCCAGCTGCCACCGGTCGGCGATATGCTGGACGCACGCGCGCGGGGGTCTGTTACCCTGCTGGACCGCAATGACAAGGTTTTTGCCTGGCGTGGCGAAACCTTTGGCGGTTCCATCACCGCCGAGACCGTATCGAAATATCTGCATGACGCTGTGGTCGCGACCGAGGACAAGCGATTCTATTGGCATTACGGGATTTCTCCGCGCGGGATTGCCAGCGCCATCCGCATCAATATGCGTGAAGGGCGCGGGCCGCTGCAGGGCAATGGTGGTTCGACCATCACGCAGCAGGTGGCAAAACTGCTGTGCCTCGGGGTGCCCTATGACGCGACGCAGTGGAAATCAGAGGCCGATTACGAGGCCGATTGCCGCCAAGGCGGCTTGATGCGCAAAATCCGCGAGGTGCCTTTCGCCTTTGCGCTGGAAACCAAATACACCAAGGAAGAAATTCTGACGATCTACTTCAACCGCGCCTATCTGGGTGCGGGTGCGCGCGGGTTTGAGGCGGCAGCGCAACGCTATTTCGGCATTTCAGCCAATAAGGTTGATGCAGCGCAGGCCGCGATGCTGGCGGGCCTGCTCAAGGCGCCTTCGACCTATGCGCCGACCAACAACCTCAAACGCGCGCAGGATCGGGCGGAAACCGTGCTGGCGCTAATGCAGGAGCAAGGCTACCTGACACTGGCCGAACATGAGGCCGCCACGCGCAACCCTGCCACATTGTCCCAAGCCGCAGAGGCGCGGGCGGGCGGCTATTTCGCCGATTGGGTGATGGGCGAAGGGCCGAGCTTCCTGACAAAGGACACCACCGAAGACGTTATCATGCGCACAACGCTGGACCAGCAGTTGCAGAAGGCCGCCGAAACCGCGCTTGCCGATATTTTCGCCACCAAGGTGCGCGAAGGGTCCAAGGCCGAGGCGGCGGTGATCGTGATGTCGGCGGATGGGGCCGTGCGCGCCATGGTCGGCGGGCGCAAACCCGCCCCGCCCGGCAGCTTCAACCGTGCGACGATGGCAAAGCGGCAGACGGGTTCGGCCTTCAAGCCTTTCGTCTATGCCGCCGCGATGGACCTTGGCTATACCCCCGCCGATTTCGTCGAAGACCAGCCGCTGACGATCAACATCCCCGGCTCTGGCCCGTATTCACCCAAGAATTACACCAATAAGTATCTGGGGCTTATCACGCTGACCAAGGCGCTGGAGCAATCGGTCAACACCTCTGCCGTGCGGATATCGGAGGCCGTGGGCCGCGATGTGGTGCGCAAGGTGGCCTCGGATTTCGGGATCGAGAGCGACCTGGCGGCTGGCCCTGCGCTGGCGCGTGGGGCTTCGGAGTCGACGCTTGTAGAGATGACGGGGGCCTATGCGGGCATCCTGAACGGGGGGTCGTCTGTGCGGCCATACGGGCTGCGCGACCTGCGCTTGCGTGACGATGACACGCCGCTGATGGGGCAGGATGGCGGGATTGGAGAGCGGGTGATCGCCGAGCAATCCGCGCAATACCTGACCTATATGATGTATAAGGTTGTCGAGGAAGGCACCGGTGCGCGCGCCCGCCTGAACGGTCGCGAAGCTGCTGGCAAGACCGGCACCACATCGGCGGCGCGCGATGCGTGGTTCATCGGCTTCACAGCCGATTATGTGGCAGGCGTCTGGATGGGATATGACGACAACACCCCGCTGAGCGGTGTGACGGGTGGCGGGTTGCCTGCCGAGATCTGGCACGAGGTCATGCTGCGCGTTCATGAAGGGCTGCCCGCGCGCCCCTTGCCGATGAAGGTGCCGGAGCCACGCCTGCCCCCTGTTCAGCAACAGGCCCCGCAGGAGTACCAACCGCAGGTCCAGCAACAACCCGTCCCGCAGCAGAACGAAGGCGATCTTGCGGAACGCATCCTGCAAGAGGTCTTGGGCATTTTAGGGGGCAATTGATCAACAAAATTCGTTTGGCTTTGCGCAGCCTTATAAACCCGAACAGATTTCCCTTTGGTGCTTGTTCAGGCTAATATATGAATGAAGCTAGATTAATCTATAAAAGATATGTTTTGGAATGTGGTCCAGCGGTGTTGAACACAGAAAGCCAAGCGTGGATCATCGGCGCGCGCCAATTGCCTCAGGGCTATTTTAGAAAACGGACAGTGACACTATGACGGCACGGGAACATCGCGAAGGGTTGAAAGAACTTACAGACGCGCGGCGCAAGGGGCGAACGCTTTATGTGCTGATCTTTGTGTTCAGCTTCTTCGTCAATTTGCTGATGCTGACCGGCCCGCTTTACATGCTTCAGGTCTATGACCGCGTTCTGGGCAGCCGGTCCGAAGAGACGCTGATGGCGATGTCGGTGTTGGTGCTGGTGCTGTTCGTGGCGATGGGGTTTCTGGATCATGCCCGCAACCGGGTGATCGCCCGCGTGGGGGCAAGGTTTCAGGATGCGCTGGACAAGCGCGTCTTTCAGGCCGCGGTTCGTCGTCTGACGCTTGCCCCGAATGACCCCAATGCGTTGGTGGCCCAACGCGATCTGGAATCAGTGCAACGCTATCTGTCCTCGCCTGTGCATCTGGCGTTTTTCGATATTCCCTGGACGCCCCTGTTTGTCGCGGCCATCTTTATCTTTCATCCGGTTCTGGGCTGGCTTTCCATCGCAGGCGGGATTTGCCTGATCGCGCTGACCTTGCTGAACCGCAGCCTGACACAGGCGCCTTTGAACCAAGCCAACCAGACAGCCACCCATGCGGACCGGCTGGCAGAGAACCTGAAATCGGAATCCGAAACGGTTCAGGCGCTCGGCATGGCCGGGTCCGGCTTCAGCCGCTGGCAGAAGGCACGGGGGGCCGCGCTTGCGGCGAGTGTCAGCTCTTCCGATCTGGGCGGCGTATTTACCGTCACATCCAAGACCTTCCGGCTTTTCCTGCAATCGGCGATGCTGGGGGCGGGGGCCTATCTGGTGCTGCAGGGAGAGCTGAGTGCGGGCGCGATGATTGCCGGTTCCATCCTGCTGGGCCGCGCTTTGGCCCCGATCGAGGTGGTG
>JBFHGI010000129.1:0-6337 GCA_041583175.1 Pseudorhodobacter sp.
AGCAGCTTCAGGCAGAGATCAGACACAGGCCGCGCAAGACCGAAAAAGCTGTGCTGCGCTGTCAAACGGCCTGCTTGCCCCATCCCTGTCGGGCAGACCACATAGCCCATCCTGATCGCAGCAGAGATGCTTTTCGAGATGCTGCCAACATACCAAGTCCGCTCTGGCGCCAGGGCGCGCAGGGCCGGGTAGTTACTTCGCGCGATGGTGTAACAATCGTCTTCAATAATCTGAATTTCATAAGTTTTTGCGATTTCCGCAATCTCGATTCGGCGATGTTCCGACATGCGGACGGTGGTTGGATTCTGCGCTTCTGTCGTCACGCACAAGACCTGCGGGCTATGCCGGCGGCAGGCGGCTTCCAGTGCATCGGGGCGCAGCCCTTCGCCGTCAACTTCAATTCCCATCAACTCTGCCCGCGACAGCTTTGCGGCATGGCGAAAGCCGGCATAGGCCAGATCCTCAATCAGCACCATCGGGCGGTCCCCGCGCAAGCAGCACTGAAAAATCAGGTTGACCGCACTTTGCCCGCCATAACTGAGCGCGATGTCATCCGCCGTAACGGCCCCAAGGACCCTGCCCTCCAACCAGGTCAGCAAGGCACTGCGCAAGGCCAGTTCATCACGCTGCGAGGGGTAGTCGAGCCAGTTTGCCCCGATCTGCTCTGACATATTCGCCATAGCTGCGTTAAAGGCTGCGCCCTGCCCCACATCAGGCATTCTGGGCGAGCGCATATCGATGCGCCCCGCCAGAAATGCAGGGTCACGCTCGACATAAAAGCTCTGCGTCGGACCGAAGCGTGGCGTGGCCGAGGCCACGAACGTCCCGCGCCCCACTGTCGCGGCAAGCAAGCCCTCTTGCGTGGCAAGCTGGTAGGCGCGCGACACAGTGCCGGGTGTCACCTTGATTTGATAGGCCAGCTCTCGCACCGTCGGCAACTGGGTTTCCGGCGGCAAGGCGCCGCTGCGGATGGCTTCACGCAGGGCGCGGACGAGGGCCAGATATTTCGGGCCGGGGAATTGTGTCAGGTCAGGCAGCCAATTTGTGTTGGTCACAATGTTCCTCTGGCGTAATTTCAGCAAGTTTGCGATATTGTACGCATACAGTCAATCCGGATTGTACCATTACAAAATGAGGACCCCATGGCTTACCAGAATGTAGAGACGTTGATCGCCAATCGCCCGCTGCCCCCCGTGGCTGCCGCCGTGTTTGCGCTGGCCGTCACCGTTCTGAAATGGGAGCAACGCCAGCAAACCCGACGCGCCTTGAAACGCCTCGATGCGCATATGCTGGACGATATCGGCCTGAGCCAGCGCGCGGCGCAGCTGGAGGCCAATAAATCCTTCTGGCAAGATTGACACTTCGACAAACCATTAACCTGAAATGCAAAAAGGCCCGCGGAACACGCGGGCCTTTTCGTTTGTACCGGTAAGCAGATCAGCGCTTGGAGAACTGGAAGCTCTTACGTGCTTTGGCTTTACCGTATTTCTTACGCTCGACCACACGGCTGTCGCGAGTCAGGAAGCCAGCAGCTTTCAACGCGGCGCGCAGGGTCGGATCGTAAAGCTGCAGCGCTTTCGAAACACCGTGTTTCACAGCGCCAGCCTGGCCCGAAAGACCACCACCAGCAACCGTTGCCATCACGTCAAACTGGCCTTCAACGCCAGCAACGGTGAAGGGCTGACGCAGAATCATCTGCAGAACGGGGCGGGCGAAGTAGACGGCCATTTCCTTGCCGTTCACAACAACCTTGCCGGAGCCCGGCTTGATCCAGACGCGGGCAACCGCATCTTTACGCTTGCCGGTTGCATAGGCGCGGCCCAGCTTGTCGCGCATAGGCTCCCGCACAACAGCGGCAGGCGCTGCAGCAGCAGGAGTGTCAGCCACGGCCGACTTCAGATCGTCGAGGGATTTGATATCAGACATGCTCAAGCGCTCCGCGTGTTCTTGGGGTTCATCGCTGCAACGTCCAGAACGGTCGGCGATTGTGCTTCATGCGGATGCTCGGCACCGGCGTAAACGCGCAGGTTCGTCATCTGCTGTGCGCCCAAGGAATTGCGCGTGATCATACGCTCAACCGCTTTGGTCACAACGCGCTCCGGGTGCGCACCGTCCAGCACTTGGGCAGCCGTGCGGAACTTGATGCCGCCCGGGTGGCCAGTGTGCCAGTAGTAACGCTTGTCAGCGCGCTTGTTGCCGGTCATTTGGACTTTGCCAGCGTTGATCACGATGACATTGTCGCCCATGTCCATGTGCGGGGTAAAAGTCGGCTTGTTCTTGCCGCGCAGGATATTCGCTACGATGGTAGCAAGACGGCCCAGAACGATGCCTTCGGCGTCGATCAGGATCCACTTCTTCTGAATATCCGCAGGCGTTGCGGTAAAGGTCTTCATGTGACACCCTTTGAAGTGTTGCGGGGATTGCCCCCGATATCTCGGATGCCGCTGTATCTTGCAAGGCAGGCGCGCAGTCAAGTCGTGAGATGCACAATTTAACACTTAAAAACAATAGCTTGCAAAATAGGTATTATATTACCCCACCCCTTACCGCAGATTTGGCGGCTTTGACGGGTCCATTCCGGGCGCCGCGGGGCTTGCAGGGGATGTTGCGGCCGGTTGCGGCAAGTCAAAGCGGAGCGCCACGCGCGCCATGCGCGCCACTGCAGGCATATCGGCGGCAAGGAAGGTCACATCCATTTCCCCCGCCTCTACGCCCGAGAAGGTGAGGGCCTCACTCGCGGCGCGGGTCAGCGCAGGTTCGGCCCCCGGAACCGCGCCGATATAGGCGAGCATATGGCCCGCCCGCCCGTCTTCATAGCGCACAGCGGCCAGCAAAGCGGCCTCTGCCAGCCCGCCTGCCCGCGCCAGCTTTCCGTCAAGTGCCTGCATCAGACTGGCAGGCAAACCCTTCGGTGCCTCGAACGCCACGGGACGGGCCGAAACATTGGCGGGGGCGTTGTTCAGCGACTGCGCCAACCAGACCAGCGCCTCGGGTGGAACCAGAAACTCGCCCTCTCCCACACCAAGATTGATGCCAAGCGCGACATTCTGGCCGGCAAGCTGCGCTGCAATCACGCGGCCCGGCAATTCGGCATAGGGCACTGGTGCATCCGTTGTGGCGGCAAGCCGTTCTTCGGTGTCATAGGCCAGAACGACTTGCGTATCCTCCAAAGTCACGAGAACGGGCTGCACGCGGCCCTCGTCCGCCTCCTCGTCCAACATCAGATAGAGCATTCCATCGGCCAGCCGCGCGTAATAGCGCATCCTTGCCGCGTCATCCTCGGGGGCGGACATCATGGCGGCATAGGCCGCATCCAGCCCGACTGCCTGCTGTTCGTTCTGCTCTGCCATCACATCCCCCGTGCTGTGCCACCTCTTTGCCATACGCATCCAAGGCCGCCCCGACAAGATGCAAGCACAGCACAGTCCGCTTCTTTCCTGCCGCGTTGATTGCGGCGCGAGGCGGGTGGGGCTATGAATAGGAAACGATATAACTCACCTGTTTTTCACAAGGCTGCCGCCCCGTGACCCCCGCTTCCCCCTACCTTCAACGCTATGCAAAAGCGCTTCTGCTTGGCGCCGCCATAGCGACCGTGGCTGTGAACCTCTCTCCCGGCACCTATTATGACACGGTGGAATGGCACCCGTTCGATACAGATCCGCTCTACCGTCTGCGGCTGTTCTATCCGGGCTTCACCCTTGCGACTGTCGTATCCTCCCTGCTGATGCCGATTTTTGTTCTGCTGATCGGGAAGGAATTATGGGAAGCCCTGGTGCTGGAGCATGGTGGATTGCGCGGCAAACTTGCCTTGGCACCAATGATCATGGTTCTGGGGGGGATGCTGGCCTCGGCTTTGGTCTGGGCCCTGCTGACCGCTGGGCTGGAAACCGCCGAGGAAGCCGTGGATGCGCGCGGCTGGGTGATGCCATTCGGCAGCGATATGGTGCTGGCCTTTCTCTTCGGGCGGATGATCTTCGGTCGCGCGCACCCTGCCCTGCAAGTGCTGCTGTTTCTCTGCATCCTTGATGGGCTGATCGGGCTGATCCTTGGCGGTTTTGTCGCCCCATTGGAATTTAACCTGCGCGCGTTGTGGCTGATCCTGCCCGCTGGCGCTGCTGCCTACGGCTATTTCCGCCTGACGCGGCCCTACCTGAAACCGGAGTTGACAGAGTTGGAACGCCAGCGTGCGGGGCGGCTCTGGCCTTGGCTGATCCTGGCTGTGTTCAGCTGGATCGGTATGTCGGCCTCTGGCTTGCCGCCAGCGCTGGCGCTTTTGCCTTTGCTGCCTGTCATGCCACACGGTCACCATAGCTTCGGGCTGTTTGCGGAAGCAGAGGAATTTCTGACCGATCCGCTGAATCGTCTGACCCATGCGCTTAGCGGTCCGATGATCGTGATCCTGTTCCTGTTCGGCCTGACGCGTGGTGCACTTGACCTCGCCGCCTTTGGCCCGACCACATGGATCATGCTGGGCGCAATCTGGATCGGAAAGCCCTTGGGCGTTTTTGGCGCGGCATTTCTGTTGAAAGCCATGGGCAGGCCTCTGCCAAACCGTCTTTCCCTGCGTGAAATCGGATATATCGCCGGCCTGATGGGCATTGGCTTTACCGTTCCGCTCTTGCTGATTGAGACCGCGCTTCCCGGCGGCGCCATGCAAGAGGCCGCCCGCCTCGGGCTGGGCCTGAGCCTGCTTTTGGGGCCCGCGCTGGTGCTGTTGTCCCGCCGAGTCCGCCCCGCCCCCGCCAAAGGGGGAAAAGGTGCACGGCAATAACCTTGCCGCGACTCTGTGAACGCGACATAATGCTGCCCAAATGCGGGCGTAGAGAAGCACCCGACGCCATACCAGAGGCATGGTGAGACGACGTTAAGGATAAGCGCGTATTCCGGACCAAACCGGAAACGAGAGGCGAATTTTGAAAGCAGGCCGATGATCGCGTTTGAAAATGTGAGCAAGTCCTTCTGGACCGGCAAGACCCGCAAGGTAATCCTTGATCGGGCCTCCTTCACAGTGGAACGCGGCAATTCTCTTGGCATCCTTGCGCCCAATGGCACTGGCAAGACCACCATCATCAACATGATGGCAGGGCTGGAAAAACCCGACGAAGGCCAGATCATCCGCACCTCGCGCATTTCCTTCCCGCTGGGGTTCATGGGCGGCGTGATGAACAAGCACACCGGCACCGAAAACGCCCGCTATATCGCGCGGCTATACGGGCTTGATCCTGACTATATGGAAAGTTTCTGCCGCTGGCTGGCTGGCATCAAGGAATATTTCGACATGCCCGTCGGCACCTATTCATCGGGGATGCGGTCCCGGTTTTCCTTTGCATTGATGCTCGCGCTGGAGTTTGACTTCTATCTGATCGACGAGGGGATGCCTTCGACCGGGGATGTCGAATTCAACCAGAAAGCCGGTGCGATTCTGCGTCAGAGGCTTGAAAATGCCACCATCATCGTTGTGTCGCATCAGGCCGCAACACTTGAAAAGTTCTGCCGGTCGGCCGCTGTGCTGAAAAACGGGCAGCTCTATATGTTTGAAACCCTGGAAGAAGCGAAACGTCTTTATGACTATGAAGCTCACAGCTAAGCGGTTTCGCACCCGCCGACCCGAATTTCCGCCCGCCCCTGCGGAAGGCGATGCAGGTATGTTCGATACCGAAGATGACGGCTTTGGCCCGGGCAAATTCCCCACCGCCAATCCGGCCAATCTGTCCACGCCTGCCGAGGTGGAATCCGAGGATACGCTAGAGAAAATCCGCCACGAAGGGTTGACGGGCCGCCAGTTGCGTATGGCGCGCAAACTGGCCCAAAAGCATGGCCTGCCCGCCACATCGGATTTCGATGCCGTCCGGCTGCTGCGCGCAGCGGGCATCGACCCCTTCCAGCGCACAAGCATGCTGGATCTGGTAACGGCGGACGGCAAGCCAATCCAGACCGAAGGCTCCCGCGCCCTGACCCAGATGCCGCAAGGCGATGGTGTGAAACTGCCGCAAACGATCAAACCGGTCCAGGTCCCCTCTCCCGGGGTGCGGGCAGAGCAGAGCCATATCTCCGACATCATGAAAATCCAGCAGGATCTGGCACGGCGGCGGCGGAAGAAATCGCTCTTGCTGATCTTGCGGCTGGTGTTCTTTGTTATGCTGCCGACGCTTTTGACGGGCTGGTACTATTACATGGTCGCGACCCCGCTTTACGCGACCAAATCGGAGTTTGTCATCCAGCAAGCGCAAAACCCGACCGCATCGGCGAGTGGTCTGGGCGGATTGCTCCAAGGCTCTCCGCTGGCGACATCACAAGACAGTATTGCGGTGCAAGGCTATCTGCAATCGCGTGAGGC
>JBFHGI010000130.1:0-6323 GCA_041583175.1 Pseudorhodobacter sp.
GCGCAGGTTCCAACCGTGTGTCATGAAAGCGCCCGCGTTCCCGCATCCGGGCGCGGCCCGCCGCCGTATCGGGCAGCATCGGGGGGCTGGGGTAAACCTCGTTCAGATATTCGGCAATCGCCTCGCTATCGGCCAGCAACAGCCCGTCGATCTGCAAGGCCGGCAGGTTCCCCGACGGCACCAGCGCCTTGTAGTCCGCCGACCCATAGCCCCCCGGTGGTGGCAATTCGCGCCATTCCACCCCCTTGGCACGCAGGGTGATGCGCAGCTTGGCGCAATAAAGGCTGGGCGGGATGGCATAGAGTGTCAGCATTGGCGCAGGGTTCCGGCATGAAAAAGGGGCGCATGACAGCGCCCCTTCAAAGCTATCCGTGACAGGATCAGTTGGAAAGCTGCCACTTGGCGGCCAGTTCCTCAAACATCCCCGCCTCCTGCTTCAGCGTGATCCAGGTGTTGATATAGTTGATCCAGACCTGATCGGCTTGTGGCATCAGCATCGCCACCGGCGTTTTCGCGCGTGGTGCCGAGACGGGCACGATCATCAGTTCGGGATATTGCGCAACCAGCTTGTTGGCCTCCACGTTCGAGGTGATATGCGCCGTGGCACGGCCAGACAGCACCTCCTGGAAATCGCGGGCAGGGGCCTCTACGATGCTGTATTTCGCATTGGGGAAAAACTCTTTGACCTGCTTTTCCTGCGTGGTGCCAAGGGTTGCGGCCACCGTCACCTCTGGCTTGTCCAGATCGGCCCAATCCTTGAACAATTCCGCGTCTTTCTTGTTGATCAGCGGCACGGTCGCAAGGCTGAAATAGCTGTTGGAATACCCCGCCGCCTTGGCCCGCGCCGGGCTGATCGAGGCGGAGCCGGTGATGTGATAGGTCCCCGCTGTCACACCGGCCACCAAGGTTTTCCAATCGGTCGGCACGAATTCCACCGCCACGCCCAGATCGGCGGCAAGCGCTGTCATCACGTCGATATCATAACCGGTATAGCTGTTGGTCGCGACATCCTTCATCGTCATCGGGTTCCAATCGCCGGTCGTGCCCACTTTCAGCACGCCCGAAGACAGAACCTCGTTCAGGATCGACTGCGCGCTTGCCGCAATCGGAGAGGCCACCAGTGTTGCGGCAACCAGTGCCGTTTTCAGAAAAGTCATCGTCATCTCCCCATGGGTTCAGTGCCGCTATTCCGACAGTTCTTGCCGTTGTTTGCTTGCAATGCAAGGTAAGCTAGGTCCTTTTGGGGCAGATCAAGGCGGCAGCCCCGCGGAAGGACAAAAAATGGATGAAACGGCAGCCTTTATCCGGTTTCAGGGGGTTTCCAAGCATTTCGATGCGTTTCAGGTTTTGAAAGACATCAATCTTTCGGTGCAGAAGGGCGAGCGGATCGTGATTTGCGGCCCCTCCGGATCGGGAAAATCCACCCTGATCCGCTGTATCAACGGGCTGGAAAGCTACGGCTGCGGTGACATCTTCGTGAACGGCACGCGGGTCGAGGCGGCCGGTCTGGCGCAGGTCAGGGGCAGGGTGGGCATGGTGTTCCAGCAGTTCAACCTGTTTCCGCATCTGACCGTGATCGAGAACCTGATGCTGGGGCCGATGCGCGGCAAAGGCATGTCGCAAGCCGAGGCCCGCGAGATTGCCGAACGCTATCTTGCCCGCGTCCGTATCCCCGAGCAGGCAGATAAATACCCCCGCCAACTTTCCGGTGGCCAGCAGCAACGCGTGGCGATAGCGCGCTCCCTTTGCATGGAGCCAGAGATCATGCTGTTTGACGAGCCGACCTCTGCGCTGGACCCGGAGATGATTTCCGAAGTGCTGGATGTGATGGCAGAGCTGGCGACCACAGGGATGACGATGCTGGTGGTGACGCATGAGATGGGCTTTGCCCGCCGCGTTGCAGACCGCATGGTGTTCATGGATTTCGGAGAGATCGTCGAGGTCGCCCCACCCGAACAATTCTTCACCGCACCAGACAGCGCGCGGGCGCAGGACTTCCTGCAAAAGATCTTGAACCATTGAGGCCCGCCATGCGTCTGCTTTCGCTGCTATCTGCGTTTTTGCTGCTGTCGGGATGCTCGGCCAGTTGGGGCTGGTATGTGGTCAATCCTGCAACGCCGCAGGGCTATAACAACCTGAAATTCATGCTCTCGGGGCTGGTCTATACGGTGCAGCTTTCGGCCACGGCAATCGCGATTTCGATTGTGGTGGGGCTGTTGGTGGCCTTGCCGGGCCTATCCCCGAACAAATGGCTGCGCAGGATGAGCCGAACCTATGTCGAACTGGTGCGCGCGGTGCCCATTCTGGTGTTGATCCTGTGGGTCTATTACGGCTTGCCGCCGGTAACGGGCATCACGATTGGCGTATTCTGGGCCGGGGTGATCGCGCTGGCCCTCTCCGACAGCGCCTTTCAGGCCGAGATTTTCCGTGCCGGTATCCAAAGCATCGCGCGCGGGCAGTATGAGGCGGCCTATTCGGTATCCTTGGGCTATGTCGATACGATGCGCTATGTGATCCTGCCGCAGGCGATCCGCCGCATCTTGCCAGCCTTGGGGAACCAACTGGTCTATATGCTGAAAATGTCGTCTTTGGTCTCGGTTATCGGGATGCAGGAATTGACCCGCAAGGCCAATGAGCTGGTGGTGTCGGAATACCGCCCGCTGGAGATTTATACGGTGCTGGTGCTGGAATATCTGGTGCTGATCCTGATCGTATCCGCGGCGGTGCGCTGGCTGGAGCGTCGCTTGCAAGCGGATGAGCGGGGGTAAGCCCTGCGGGCTTGCCTCCGGCGGAGGTATTTTCACCAAGATGAAATCAGGCGGAGTGCGGGGTCACGACGACTTTGCCGGTTGATTTGCGGTTGCGCAGCAAGTCCAGCGCCTCTTCCACGCGGCTTAGCGGCAGGCTGTGGCTGATATGGGGGTGCAGCCCGCCCGCACGATACCAGTCAAACAGCGTTTGCATGCTCTGCGCCAAGGTGGTCGGGGCGAATTTCAAGTAGCCGCCCCAGTAAAGGCCGATCACCGTCAGGTTCTTGACCAGCAGATGATTGGCCGCGATTTGCGGCACCTCGCCCCCCGCAAAGCCGATGGGGATCAAGCGACCTTCGGGGTTCGTCGCCCGCATCGCCTCGGTAAAGGCGGGGCCGCCGACGGCGTCATAGACCACGTCGACGCCGCCAAGCGCCTTTAGGGTATCGCGCAGGTCGGGGGCATCGCTGTCGATCAGAATATCGGCCCCCGCCTTTTGCGCGATTGCCAGCTTTTCGGGACCGCGCGCCATCGCGATGACCCGCGCGCCCATCCGCTTGCCAATCTCAACCGCAGTGAGGCCGACACCACCCGCCGCCCCCATGACCAGCAAAGTCTCATCGGCTTGCAGTTTTGCGCGGTGGCACAGCGCCATATGGCTGGTGCCATAGGTGACCTGAAAGGCAGCGGCCTCTTCAAACGTCATCCCGTCCGGGATCGGGCTGCACGTGGCGGCATCAACGCAAGCATATTCTGCCAGCCCGCCTTGTCCGGCAAAACAGGCAACGCGGGTGCCGATCGCTGGCGTCTTCACGCCTTCACCCACAGTCTCGACCACGCCCGCAAGCTCCATCCCCAGTGTGAAGGGCAGGGGCGGCCGTTCCTGATACTTGCCCGTCGCCATCAGCAGATCAGCAAAATTCAACCCGCAGGCCATAACCTTCAAACGGATCTTTCCCGGGGCGGGAACAGGCATCGCTACATCCTGCAACGCGGGAGAAGTGTCAAAAGCCTCAACACGATAAGCACGCATGTTTATCCCTTTCCATTGCCTGTCCGGCAAAAGACCTACCTCGAAAACACTGCGGCGACCAGACTGCCCGGATTCGCATTATGCAATGTTGCCACGCAAATGAGTTGCAAAATGCATTGCAAAATGAAAAACACTTTTATCGCGAGTGCTGCCGTGCGCTGGCATCTGTCAGGAGAGCCCGCCGGACTCGTAATTTGCCCTATTCATCTGGATACAGTGACCTGTCTAAAAGGTCAGGTCTGAGAGGATTTTTTGGCAAAAGCTGTGGATAATTGAGTAAAAACAGATTTTGGCACGAAAGTTGCTTGTATATAGGCAGATGTGAAGAACCTTTTTTTGGAGTACCTGATGAAGCACCCTGTTGATGCACATGTTGGAAAGAGAATACGTCACCGTCGCTGGATGGTTGGCATGACCCAGCAGCAGCTTGCCGATCAGGTTGGAATAAAGTTCCAACAGATTCAAAAATACGAAACCGGTATGAATCGCGTTTCTGCCTCCCGGCTTTGGGATGTCGCGGATGCGCTTGGCGTCAGTATCAGCTTCTTCTTCGAAGGTCTGGATGATGAGCGCGAAACCCCGCGCGGTGTTGAAGGCGATATGCTGGCGGATAAGGAAGCGCTGGAGCTTGTGCGCTCTTACTACGCGATCCCGGAAGCGCAGCGTCGGCGCTTGTTCGACCTGGCCCGCGTGCTCAGCGACGCCGCCTGATCCCAATCCTCACAGGCACTTGACCGGCCTGCCGCGACACGGTAGCGCCGGACAGGGCCTGGAATGAGGAAGACATATGCTGACCGACTCCGATATTGCCGATATTCGCGCGACGGCTGCGGCCCTTGCTGACGCTGCCCGTATCGCCACACTGGCGCATTTCCGCAGGGCCGATCTTGCCGCGGATACCAAAGAGACAACGCATTTCGATCCTGTCACCGTGGCCGACCGGGCAAGCGAACAGGCGATGCGCGATATTCTGGCGCAACGCCGCCCGCAAGACGGGATTCTGGGCGAGGAATTTGCCGCCACAACCGGAACCTCAGGCCTGACTTGGGTGCTCGACCCGATTGACGGCACGCGCGGCTACCTGTCGGGCACCCCAACTTGGGGGGTCCTGATCTCGATCGCCGATGCCAATGGCCCGCTTTATGGGATCATCGACCAGCCCTATATCCAGGAACGCTTTGAAGGCGGCTTCGGGCAGGCGGCGGTGAATGGCCCGATGGGCGTTTCTCCCCTCAAAACCCGCGCCCCCCGCGCGCTTGGCCAGGCCATCATGCTGTCCACATTTCCGGAAGTGGGCACCAAAGCCGAAGGCGAGGCGTTCCGCCGTGTGGTGCCGCATGTGCGCCTCGTGCGCTACGGGATGGATTGCTACGGCTATGCGCTGCTGGCCGCAGGGCAGGTGGATCTGGTGATCGAGGCCGGCTTGCAAACCTATGATGTCCAGGCCCCTATCGCGGTGATCGAGGCGGCTGGTGGCATGGTCACAAACTGGCAGGGCGGCCCCGCGCATCAAGGCGGACAGGTGCTTGCCGCCGCCAATGCCGAAGTGCACGCCGCCGCTATGGCGCTGCTGAACGGCTGATCCCTGCCAAACAAAAAGCGGGGGCAAAAAGGCGCGCCCCCGCTTTCATCTGGTCAAAAATATCCTCGCCGAAGGCATCGGGTTTTCATCGAAAACCCGAATACGTCAAATGGCTTACCAATGCCCGACGTTCGGGGCGCTCAGCCAGGGCTCTGCGGGGGCTTTTGCCTCTCCCTTTTGCAGCAACTCGACCGAGATATTGTCGGGGCTGCGCACAAAGGCCATGCGCCCGTCACGCGGCGGGCGGTTGATCACCACGCCATTCGCCTCCAGATGGGCACAGAAGGCATAGATGTCATCGACCTCATAGGCCAGATGCCCGAAGTGGCGGCTGTCCGAGGGCAACCCCTCATCCCCATCCCAGTTATAGGTCAGTTCCACGGGGCATTCCGGCTGGTCTGGCGGGCACATGAAAATCAGGCTGAACCGCCCCTTCTCATTCTCGATCCGGCGTTTTTCGACCAATCCCAACAGCTTGTAGAATGCCATGGATTTCTCAAGGTCCAACACGCGGACCATAGTGTGCAGATATTTGATTGTCATGCAGTTCTCCTTCGTCTTCCGCCCAATGTAGAGCAGAACCGCCGAAGAACCATCCCGTAAAGCGCGCCGCGCCCATAGATGCGGTCAGAATTTTGAGGCAATGCCCATCGTGACCGAAGATTCCCTGGCATCAAAGCGGCTGACATTGGACTTTGTTCGTTGATGGCGAATGCGCAGTTCCGGTGCGAAGCCTGCATAGCTCACATCGTTGAACCGCAATTGCAGCTCGGCATAGCCGGTCTTGTCCGTTTTCCCACCGGGCACGTCGATCCCGGCCAGCGTATAGCCGTTGATTTGCGAATTTTGCAGGCCGAGTGTGCCGCTTACAGAGACGGGACCGATCGGCTGGCCCAGGGAATAGCTGACTTGCGCGCCGACCATCGTGCTGGAACGCCCTGCAATCACGGTATCGAAC
>JBFHGI010000131.1:0-6296 GCA_041583175.1 Pseudorhodobacter sp.
CGGCACACTGATCACCGCTTTGGTCACGCTGCAACTGATCAATGGCGGCGTGAATGAATGGATCGCAGGTGCCGCCGCCCTTGCTATCGCCATCGCCACCCGCTCTCTGCCGCTGACCATGTTGGTGGGGATCATCACCATCTACGCCTTGCGCAACGGGTTTTAATCCCGTCCCGCCCCTTGCTTTCTTTCTGGTCCAAATATCCATCGCCATCGGCCAAGCCGTGCAACGGCCCGGCAAACTTACTTGCGGTCGCGCCCCCGGCCCAGCAAGCGGCCCACCCAGAATGAGGTGCGCGGCTCATAGGTATAGGCGGTTCTGGCCTCGGGGCTGGGTCGCGCCTGCATCCGGGCAATCCCGAAGATGATCAGCACAACATGGGCCAGCGCGATCATCAGGAACATCGCGGAAGGGCCGAAATATTCAATGACAACAGACGCCAGATAGGGGCTGGCAATGGCCCCCACGGCGTAAAGGAACATCAGCGCCGCCGAAAGCTCCACCCGCTCGGCCGAGGAGGCAAAATCATGGGCATGCGCGGTGGAGACCGAATAGATCGGCAGGGTCACAAAGCCGAACAACCCCGCCGACAGGAATACTGCGACCGTCCCTGCCCCCGACAGCAGGATCGTGACCGAACAGGCCGCAATGCCAGCCACGGAAAGGCCGATCAACACACCGCGCCGATCATATTTATCGGCCAGCCAGCCGATAGGAATCTGCGCCAATGCGCCGCCCACCACAAAGGCCGCCAGAAACAGCGCGATCTGGTCGGCGCGCAGCCCCACCTCAATGCCGTAAACCGGGCCAACCATGCGAAACGCCGCCCCCGTGACACCCGACACAATCACCCCTGCCGCCGCCAGCGGCGAGCGTTCCCACGCCAGACGGGGGCGCAGGCGCGGGGTGACGGGTGTTTCGGGCGGCTCGGCCTTGGTCAGCGTCAGCGGGAACAGCGCCGCGCAGCACAGCAGCGCCAAAAGGTTGTAAGAGACATAGGACGCAGGCTCCAGCACCGCGATCATCATCTGCGCGCCCAGACTGCCGCAGATATCCACCACGCGGTATGTGCCCATCGCCCGCCCGCGCGTCTCGTTGGTGACCTTGGCTTGCAACCACGCCTCGATGATCGTGTAGCAGCCTGCGATGCAAATCCCGCTGGCCACCCGCATCAAAGCCCAGGCATAGGGGTCGATCACCAGCATATGCGCCAGAATGCCGATGGTTCCGGCCGCGATGAAGGCGGCAAAAGCGCGGGAATGGCCCACCTCGCCCATCAGGCGCGGGGCCCACCAGCAACCGACGAAAAACCCGACAAAATGCGCCGAGCCCAATATCCCGATCTGCGCTGTTGTAAAATCGAGCACCCCGCCGGAAATCGCATCCAGAGGCGCAACGCCCCCCGACCCCAGCTGCAACAGTACGACCGACAGGAACAAGGCGGCGAAAGAAATCAGCAGGCGCATATGGCAGAGGCTTTCAATTGAGACGGCAACGGGCCGGACGGGCAACTGCCCTACCCTGTGCGATTTTGGGGCCGCGCGTCCAGCCTGTTCCTCCTTGCGGCGTACTCGACGACTCGGTTAAGGTGCAAACACGTTTTAAGTGCATTTTTTGAAGGACCCCGGCCATGACGCGCAAGCTTTTTGTACCGAGCATTCTGATTTCGGCTCTGGCAATCGCCGCGGTGTTTGGCTGGCAGCAGTTGGAAGGAACACCTATGCCGAACCTCGTCACCAAAGCCGCGGCCGATACCGCAAGCCTTGCGCCGCTGAGCGAAGCGCAAATTGCCGAACCGCTGCGCGCACGGCTGGCGAAGGCGAAAGCGGCCCTTCCACTGGCAGAAACGCCACAGCAAAGGGCCATTTTGTTGCGCGAGCTGGACCAGGTCTCGCTGGCTTTGGCCGCCCCGGCGGCAACGCTGCGACAAGCCACCGAAGACCGTGCAATTCTCGCCGAGATTCAAGAGGCCTTTGGGCTGGAAGCTCCGGAGGGAAGTGCCGCAGCACAGGCCGCACTGGAGGCCGGTAATATCGCCGAAGCCGCCCCCGCCTTTGCCGCCATTCGCGCCCAGGCCGAGGCCGATATCCGCCGCGCCGCCAAAGCGGCATACGGCTTGGGACGCATCGCGCTTGCACAAGGGGATATCGCCGGGGCTGGGGGCTACTTCCGCCGCGCATCCGACCTTGATACCCGCCACGCCTATGCCAAGGCGGCGCAATCCACCGCCATACAACTGGGGCAGAAAGACGTGGCCATACAGCTTTCCAACGCAGTCTTGCAAACGGCTGTGGCTGAATATGGCGAAATCAGCGCCGAACGTGCCGAGGCGCTTGGCCAAGTGGCCCAAGCCTTCCTGATTTCCCAGAAACCCGCCGATGCCGAGAAACTGCTGCGCGAAGCGATTGCAGTGGGCGAAAAGGCCACGGGCGGCAAGGATGAGGCGCAGGCCAAACGGCTGAACAATCTGGCCGCAGTGCTGCGCGCGGCGGGCTATGGCGATGCTGCAGAACCGCTTTATCGCCAAGCGATCGAAATTGACCGCGCCGCACCGGATGGGGTTTATCCGGAAACCGCGACACGGCTGTCCAATCTGGCGGAACTGCTCGTCGCGTCGGGCCGCGCTGCCGAGGCAGAACCGCTCTATGACAGCGCCATCAAGGCAACCCGTCAGGCCTTTGGCCCGACCCACCCCGATCTCGCCGTGCGCATCGCGACATTGGCCGATCTGCGCCGTAGTCTTGGTAAAAACGAAGAGGCGCTGCCGCTGTACCTGGAAGCCATCGAGGTGAGCCGCGTGGCGCTTGGCACCGAACATCCCGAGTTTCGCAGCCGTCTGGACCGTATCGCAGGCGCATTGCGCAGCATCGGCAAGGATAGCGAAGCAGAGCGTCTCTATCGCGAGTTGGTCGACCTGACCGCCGCTTCGGTCGGCAAGGAAGATGCCGATTACGGGCGCGCCTTGAATAATCTTGCACAGTTGTTGGCCACCGGGGATCGCAAGGCAGAGGCTGAAACGATGTTCCGCGAGGCGCTGGTCATTCTGGAAAAATCACTGGGCGCACAAAGCGCGGATGCCAAACAGGTTGCGGCCAATTTGGGCGGGTTGCTGGCAAAACAACCCTGACCCGCTCCGAAGCGCAAAGGAAAAAGGGCGGCACATACGCGTGCCGCCCTTTCACTTTCTGGCAATATCAGCTCCAAACGCGATCAGTCGTCGCCAAGATTGTCCGGCAGCACCAGATTAAGAACAATCGCTATCAAGGCGGCGGGCAACAGACCCGAAGTCAGCAGGATTTGCGCTGTTTTGCCGACATGTTGCAAGGCGGAAGGTTCGAGCTGCAAGCCAAGGCTGATCGAAAGGGCCGTGGCGAAGATGACCATGTTGCGGCGGTTCCACTTTACATCCGAAAGCATATTGACGCCGGACGCGCAAACCATCCCGAACATCACGATCACACCGCCGCCCAGCACGTTGATCGGCACGGTGTTGATCACTGCCCCAATCTTTGGCACGAAACCGCAAATGATCAGGAACAACGCACCAATGGTCACGACATGGCGGCTCATTACGCCGGTCATGGCAATCAAGCCCACGTTCTGGCTGAAGGACGTGTTGGGAAGCCCCCCGAACACGCCTGCAATGGCCGTTCCTGCGCCATCGGCAAAGGTTGCGCCCGAAATTTCGGTGTCGGTCGCCTCGCGGCCTGCACCGCCTTTGGTGATACCCGAAACATCGCCCACGGTTTCAATCGCCGAGACAATGGCCATGAAACACATGCCGATCACGATAGCCGCGTTAAACTCAAATCCCCATTTGAATGGCATCGGGGCTGCAAAGACCGCCGCGCGTCCGATATTGGCAAAGCTGACCTGCCCCATCAGATAGGCTACGGCATAGCCGACGACGATGCCGATCAACACCGCGGCAACCGCCATGAAACCACGCGCGAAGAACTTGATCACCAAGGTCACGATGACAACCACCAAAGCCGGTGTCCACATCGCTAGGGAGCCGAACTCTGGCTTGCCCATCAAAGGCACGCCACCAGCGGCGTATTGGATGCCGACCTTGACCAGGGCAAGGCCGATCATCAACACGATCAGACCCGTGACCAAAGGCGGTAACGCATAGCGGATTTTGCCGACCACAAAACCGAGGCAGAAGTGGAACAAGCCGCCAATCATGACGCCGGTCATCAGGCCTGCAAGACCAGCAGTGCCAAGCCCGGCCACCGCCGGAATCATGATGGGCACAAAGGCGAACGATGTGCCTTGTACAATGGGCAGCCGCGCGCCCACCGGCCCCATGCCGATGGTTTGAAACAAGGTCGCGATGCCGGCAAACAGCATCGACATCTGGATCATGTAGTTCATATCAGGGAAGCCCAAAGCCCCCTGATCCGAGCCAAAGCCAATGCCAGCCGCACCGCAAACAATGATGGCAGGGGTGACGTTGGAAACAAACATTGCCAGCACGTGCTGGATACCGAGTGGCACCGCACTGCCAATAGGGGGCATATAGTTGGGATCGCGGAGTTCTTCCGGCGTCCCTAGGGATGTATCAGCCAATTTTCTGTCCTTCCATGTTGGGGGTTTTGTTCACAAACACCGCTTCTTTTTGGCGGTTGTTATGGGATTTGATCTCCTTTCGAGCTAGCGCCGCACCTCCCACGGCTGCGTGAATATGTGTTCTTCCAGATTCGCAGTGGGGCCGATGCGATCCACCACAGCAAACAGACCGGGGGCATGGAGTGGGGTCAGAACCCCGTGCCAGGTCCCGCGATAGAAGTTGACGCCCTGAGCGCCATTGGTGAGGAAGGCGCGGGGTGCGGCCTGCGGGTCGATGGTGACGATGACCAGGAACGGGTGTTCCGACATCGGGATGAAAGCTTGCGAACCCTCGGGGTGACGCTCCACCAGTTCAAGGCTGTAGGGCAATCTGCGCGGCTGCGCCTGAAAGATGGAAATTCCGCCGCGGGCATCCCCGAAATCGAGGGTTGCTCGGTCATGGAACCGCCCGCAAAGGCCCTGGTTGATCATTTTGTCCGGGCGGCCTGCAACCTCCAGCACATCACCGAAGGGGGCGAAGGCGGTGGCGGTGAGCGGTTCGGTGAAGATGATGCGCGACATTTGGGCCTTTGGGTTTCCGGCTGGTCGCCGGGGGTTTCACACCCCCGGACCCCCGTGGGATATTTTTGACCAGATGAACGGGATTAGCGGGGCGTGAAGGGGCCGCGCAGGTTGGCATGGCGGTTGACGTCTTTGTAAAGCAGGTAGCGGAAGGGACCGGGGCCTGCGGCGTAGCAGGCTTGCGGGCAGAAGGCGCGAAGCCACATGAAATCACCGGCCTCGACCTCTACCCAGTCCTGATTGAGTTTGTAGACGGCTTTGCCTTCCAGCACATAAAGCCCGTGCTCCATGACATGGGTTTCTTCAAACGGGATAACGCCGCCAGGTTGGAAGGTGACGATGGTGACATGCATATCATGGGCAAGGTCAGTCGGATCGACGAAACGGGTGGTCGCCCATGCGCCGTTTGTGTCGGGCATGGGGGTTGGCTTGACCTCGGCGTCATTGGTGACAAAGGGTTTTGGCGCAGGGATGCCGGGGGCGGGTTCATAGAGTTTGCGGACCCAATGAAAGCGCGCCGGGGTTTTCCGGGCGTTCTTGAGCCGCCAAGCACTGTGGGGCGGGATATAGGCATAGCCGCCGGGGCCAAGGTCATATTCCTGCCCGTCGATGGAGAGCCATACCTCGCCTTCCGTAAGGAACAACACCGATTCCGCGCCGGGGTCATTGTCGGGCGCGTCGGAGCCACCGCCGGGGGCGACCTCCATCACATATTGGCTGAAGGTTTCGGAAAACCCGGTCATCGGGCGCGCGATCAGCCAGAGGCGGGTTTTCTCCCACCCCGGCAGGTAGCTGGTGACGATATCGGAGAAGACGCCGCGCGGGATGAAGGCATAGGCATCTGTGAAAACAGCGCGGCCGGTCATCAATTGGGTTTGTGGCGGCAGCCCGCCTTTGGGGGCATAATAGCTGGTCATGGCAAAATGTCTTTCAGGCGCAGCTCCGCGATGCGCTCCACTTGCGCGCAAGCTGTGGCGAATTCGGTATCGCTGTCATTGTCGATGCGGGTATGGAAAGCCGCAAGGATGCTGTCTTTGGTGTTGTCGCGCACCGCGATGATGAAGGGGAAGCCGTGTTTTGCGACATAGGCGGCGTTGAGCTGCTGGAATTGCGCACGCTCGGCGTCGGTGAGCGCATCCAGAGCGGCGCTGGCCTGCTCGGC
>JBFHGI010000132.1:0-6293 GCA_041583175.1 Pseudorhodobacter sp.
AGGGCCCAGCATGACCGACAGTAAAACCTTCGTGCGACAGTTTATTGAAGCCTTGCCCCATTCCGTGGCTTTGGGGATGGAGTTGGAATCGTTGAAAGGCGGCGTGGCGGTGGTTTCCATGCCCTATGACAAGCGCTTTATCGGCGATCCGGTGACGGGTGTTATCCATGGCGGTGCGGTTTCGGCCTTGATGGATACCGCTTCGGGGGCGGCTGTGATGAGCCATCCCTGCCAGCCGATTGCGACGGCGACGATAGATTTGCGCATCGACTATATGCGCCCCGCGACTCCCGGCGAGCGTATTACCGCCCGCGCGGAATGCTACCATGTCACCCGCTCTGTCGCCTTTGTCCGCGTGACCACAACGGATGAGGATCTGGAGCGCCCTGTGGCGACCGCAACAGGGGCCTTCACCTTGGAGCGTGCAAAAGGAGCGGTGACATGAACAAACGTCCGAAACCCGAACCGGTGCAGGTGATCAAGCAACGCCGGGATGCGGCTTTGCGCAGCCTTGTCGATGGTGTGCCTTATATCCAGTTCCTCGGCATCCATTTTGACCGGCGCGGGGATGAGTTGACTGCCGTCCTCCCCTTTGACGAAAAGCTGATCGGCAACCCTTTGTTGCCAGCGATCCATGGCGGCGTGACGGCCGCCTTTCTGGAGGTTGCCGCGATTATCGAGCTGAGCTGGTCGATGCTTTGGGAAGATATGGAGCAAGGCCGTCTGGACCCGGCCCGTGCCGATGCAACGGCACAGTTGCGTCTGCCAAAGACAATCGACTTCACGGTGGATTACCTGCGCTCTGGTCTGCCGCGCGATGCCTATGCCCGTGCGCGGATCAACCGTTCGGGGCGTCGCTATGCTTCCGTTCATGTGGAGGCGTGGCAAGACAATCGCAGCCGGTTATTCGCGCAGGCGACGGGGCATTTCCTGATGCCTTCGCGCGAGGATGATCAGGCGCCCACAGCTTTGCTTGCGACCTAGCGCCGGATGATCGAGATCTCGCACGCACGGGTTCTTCGGGTGGCGGTGCCTATCGTCCTGGCGAATGTCACTGTTCCGCTGTTGGGTGTGGTCGATACGGCGGTGGTTGGCCAGATCGGCTTGCCTGCCCCGATCGGGGCCGTGGGGCTGGGGGCGGTTATCCTGTCCTCGATCTATTGGATTTTCGGCTTCCTGCGGATGGGCACCACGGGGCTGACCTCGCAAGCTATCGGGGCAGGGAATGCGGCGGAAAGCACGGCCATCCTACTGCGCGCGCTGATCATTGGCGCATCGGCGGGCCTGTTTTTCATCGCGATGCAATGGCCGATTGTCCGGGCGGCTTTGTGGCTGTCGCCCGGCAGTGCCGAGGTTGAAACGCTGGCGCGGGGCTATCTCGGGATACGGATCTGGGGCGCGCCTGCGACTATTGCGCTTTACGCGGTGACCGGCTGGCTGATCGCGACAGAGCGGACGCGGGCGGTGCTGCTGTTGCAGATATGGATCAACGGGGTGAATATCGGGCTGGATATCTGGTTCGTGCTGGGCTTGGACTGGGGTGTAAACGGAGTGGCGATAGCCACGCTGGTTGCAGAGTGGTCGGGCCTGCTGCTGGGTCTCTGGCTCTGCCGTGCGGCCTTTGGCGCGGCCCTTGCCCCGGCGCTGTTGCGGTTGCGCGATGCGGCGGCCTTGGCGCAGATGGCGTCGGTCAATGGCGATATCATGGTCCGCTCGGTTCTGCTGCAACTCAGCTTTACCAGCTTTCTGTTTTTCGGGGCAGGCTTGGGGGATGTGACCTTGGCCGCAAACCAAGTGCTGATGCAACTTTTAACGGTTGCCGCGTTCTTTCTGGACGGGTTTGCCTTTGCGGCCGAGGCGCTGGTGGGGCAGGCCGTGGGCGCAAAATCGGTGCGCGCGGCGCGCAGGGCCTCTATTGTCAGCACGCAGTGGGGCGTGGGGGCGGTGGCCTGCCTGTCGTTGGTCTATGTCGTGGCAGGGCCGGCGATCATCGACCTGATGACAACCGCACCAAATGTGCAACTTGTCGCGCGGGATTATCTGCCGTGGTTGATCGCAGCCCCCTTGATCGGAGTCTGGGCCTGGATGCTGGACGGGATATTCATTGGGGCAACGCTGACACGGCAAATGCGGCAAACGATGATGATTTCCGTTGCCGTTTACGGATTAGCCTTGCTGCTGCTGTTGCCAACATTGGGTAACCATGGTTTATGGGCCGCTCTCATGATACTGAACATCACGCGCGGTATTACAATGGCACGCCAATGGCCGATGGTCGAAGCGCGGGCAACATAGGGTTGAAAGCTGTGGTCAGCTGTGGCGGAATGTCGCATTCAGATTGGCCCTGTCGCTTTTGACCCCCAAAACCCCGGACCTCAGACACAGTATTTGTGCCGGGAGCAATCAATAAGAAGGAAGGTGCAATGACGTCGAATTCTGACGATTTGAGCAACATACCAGACGTAGAACCGATCCCCGAACCCGAGGGAAAGACAGAGCTGATCGAAACAGATTTCGAGATTGGCCAGGACAATATCAGCACCAAGCTGATCTTCGATTTTGATATTCACAACCCGGTTTTCCCGTTGTCGGCTTTGGCCATCGTTGCCTTTACCTTTGCGACGATGATGTTCCAGACGCAGTTGGAGCCGATGTTCACCGCTTTGCGGGATGGGCTGACCGGAAACCTGGATTGGTTTTTCCTGCTGGCGGGCAATGTATTCGTGCTTTTGTGCCTGTTTCTGATCGTGTCGCCCCTGGGTAAGGTGCGCTTGGGCGGGCCATTGGCAACGCCTGATTACGGCTATGTCGGATGGTTCGCGATGCTGTTCGCGGCGGGTATGGGCATTGGCCTGATGTTTTATGGCGTGTCCGAGCCGATGTCCCATTATTCGACCTCCTTTGGCGGCATTGCGGTTGGTGAAGACGGGCTGCGCACCGATTGGGCACCGCTTGGCGGGGCTGAAGGTGATGTCGAAGGGTCCAAGCGGCTGGGCATGGCGGCGACGATCTTCCATTGGGGCCTGCATCCTTGGGCGATCTATGCGGTTGTCGCGCTGGCTTTGGCGCTGTTCTCCTATAACAAGGGTCTGCCTTTGACTCTGCGCAGCTGCTTCTACCCGATCTTCGGCGAGCGGATCTGGGGTTGGCCGGGGCATATCGTTGATATCCTCGCAGTATTTGCCACCATCTTCGGTCTTGCGACCTCGCTCGGTGTGGGCGCACAGCAAGCGGCAGCGGGGCTTGATTTCCTCTTTGGCTTTGGCACCTCGAACGGGATGCTGATATTCCTGATCTTCTTCATCACGCTGATTGCGATCGTCTCGGTCGTGCGTGGCCTGGATGGGGGCGTCAAAATCCTGTCGGAGTTGAACATTGCGCTGGCCGCAATCTTGTTGGCGTTCATCATTCTGGTGGGACCAACCTTGACCATCTTCAAGGATTTCTTCGCCAATCTGGTGGCTTACGGTCAATATCTGCCCGCCTTGTCGATGCCTTTCGGGCGTGAGGATGCGAACTTTGCATCTGGCTGGACGGCGTTTTACTGGGCGTGGTGGATCAGTTGGTCTCCGTTCGTGGGCATGTTTATCGCCCGCGTCAGCCGGGGCCGGACTGTGCGGGAATTCTTGATCGCGGTGCTGATCGTGCCGACCGTGCTGTCGGTGTTGTGGATGACCGCGCTGGGCGGAACCGCCATTCAGCAGCTGGTTGTGGACGGCTTTACCGGCGTTCAGGAAGCGGCTTTGGAGCTGAAACTGTTCCAGATGCTGACGCAACTGCCGTTGACCTCGATCACCTCGTTCATCGGGATCATTCTGGTTGTGGTGTTCTTCGTTACCTCTTCGGACAGTGGCAGCTTGGTCATTGATACGATTGCGGCAGGTGGCAAGGTCAACGCCCCCGTGGCGCAGCGTATCTTCTGGGCCTCGTTCGAAGGCCTTGTCGCGATTGCCTTGCTGCTGGGCGGTGGCCTTGCGGCTTTGCAGGCAATGGCCGTTTCGACCGGATTGCCGTTCACCTTTGTGCTTCTGGCGGCGTGCTATGCCATCGTCAAAGGCCTGATGAATGAGCGGGCCGTCTCCTGACAGGTGAAAAGCCGTAAAACCAAGAAAGCCCCGCGTTCCAGCGGGGCTTTTTTTATGGTGGGCGATCTAGCGCCGTATCAAGCCAAACAGGGCAGAGGCACCCCATCCGGCAGCGACGGCCAGCACCAAGGATAAAAGCCCGTAAATCAACGGCTGTTGATGAGCGAGATTGTGGATCCAACGCTCCAGCCCGTGTTTGTTCACCTTGATAACCTCTTCATGGCTATCGATCACCTTTCCTGCCCGCGTGATGAACAGGCGCACCTTGTAGTCGCCCTCGGTCAAGTTCGCGGGTAGCGCGATGTCAGCACGGAACAGCGTCGATTCCAGCAATTTGACGGAGCCTTCGGCCAGCAGGTAATCTTCTTGCTCACGGCGGAGGCGCACCAACGCCTCCAGAAACCGCGGCGCGTCATCAACTTCGGTCGCAATGCCAACGGCGCGGATCGCCCGCGGAATCGTGATCTGGTGGCGCAGGTTTTCGGTTTCCGACAGGGCATCCTCTAGCGGCACAGAAGAGGCGATGGCATAAAAGCTGGGCGCGCGGCTGATGGAAACGGACTCGGTGTTCATCCATATGCCGAAACGCCGTTCCTTGCGGCGCACGATAAGCGGGCCGGAGGGGCCTTGCACGGTCACGACAACCTCAAGAGGCGCGCTGTCGGGAATGGGGGCATGGCGCTTTACGGCCCCATAGATCAGAATCTCGGAGCCAGAAAAGTTGGTTGTAATCTCCACGAGATTCTGGCTCAGCCCCGCGACAATGGTTTCCCCGCTGGCAGCATCTTGTGCCTGTGCAGGAAAGGCGAGCATCCCCAAAAGTGCAAGCACGCGGATCATGGCAAGACCCCCGGCGCGATGGAATAAAGCTCTGACGGGGTTAGCAGCAGGTCCAAGGCGATGCGCAGGCAAACAGCCAGAACCATAAGCGCCAACAAGATCCGCAACTGCTCGGCCCGTAGCATCACTCCGATCCGCGAGCCGATCTGTGCCCCGATCACGCCCCCGATGATCAAAAGCAGTGCCAGCACCATATCGACGGTTTGGCTGGCGACGGCATGCATGACCGTGGTGAAAGCGGTGACGAAAATGATCTGGAACAGCGATGTGCCAACAACAACCTTGGTGGGCATCCCCAACAGATAGATCATGGCAGGCACCATAATGAAGCCGCCACCGACCCCCATGATTGCCGACAAAAAGCCCACAGCCGCGCCCGCCAGCATGGGCGGTATCACCGAAATATAAAGGCCCGAGGCGCGGAACTTCATTTTCAGCGGCAGTTTGTGGACCGAGTAATGCACATGGGCCCGCCGGATCGGCGATCCGGGTTTGCGCGCCCGCAATAGTGCCCCCAGACTTTCCTTGAGCATCATGGCACCGATCAGCCCCAAAAACAGCACATAGGAAAGCTGCACAAAGAGGTCGATCTGCCCCAAAGTCGTCAACCAGGCAAAGACCCAGATGCCAAGGGCGGAGCCCAAAAGCCCCCCGACAAGCAAAACAAGTCCCATGCGGAAATCAACGGCCTTGCGCTTGAGTTGCGCCAGCACGCCGGAGACCGAAGAGGCCACAACCAGATTGGCGCCCGTTGCAACGGCGACGGCCGGGGGGATGCCCATGAAAAACAACAGCGGCGTGATGATGAACCCGCCGCCAACCCCGAACATCCCCGACAGGATGCCGACAATGCCACCCAAACCAAGAAGGGCCAAGCCGTTGACCGAAAGTTCAGCGATGGGCAAGTAAAGCTGCATAAGAGGGAAATCAACGCTGTGTTTTCGGGTAAATAGGACGATGCGCCAAAGACGCGACGCATTCGGGCGGGGTCGGTATTCATTGAAATTGCGCCGCTTGATCAGCGTTGTCAAACCCTGTTCAGGGGGCAAGGTGCGGCTGTGCTGAAATTGATCCTGATTTGCGCAGCCTGTAGGGCCTAGCGCATGTCACGTAGCGCCGCGCGCAAGATTTTTTCCAGTTTCGCCGCACCCAGCGGCGCCATGGCTTTGGTATGCTCATGGCTGATGTTCTCGTCCGATAGGCCAGCGGCCATATTGGTGATGGTTGAAATGGCGACGGCTTTCAGTCCGAGAAACCGCGCCAGAATCACTTCGGGCACTGTGCTCATGCCAACTGCGTCGCCGCCGAGGATTTTGATCGCGCGGATTTCGGCCGGGGTTTCGAAACTCGGGCCGGAATACCACGTAT
>JBFHGI010000133.1:0-6262 GCA_041583175.1 Pseudorhodobacter sp.
CAGCGGCACGGTGCCGTGCCTCGTCACGGATCAAGGCGTCATTGATGAGAGCCTGGAGATCATGATCTGGGCTCTTCGCCAGACTGACCCCGAAGGCTGGCTCGACATGCCCGCTGCAGGCCAAGACTGGATAGAACGGGCGGATGGCCCCTTCAAACGCGCCCTTGACCGCGTGAAATACGCCAGCCGCCATGAGGCCAGCGTGGTGGAACGCGCCCGGGTCGACGCGGAACAGTTCTTCGACGATCTGGAGGCGCAGTTAGGCGCATGGATATTTGCCAGGGCCACCCTCGCCGATTACGCCCTTCTCCCCTTCGTGCGACAATTCGCGTTGGTGGACTGGGATTGGTTCATGGCCCAGCCCTGGCCCAAGGTGCAAGACTGGCTCAAGCGGTTTCTGGCTTCCGCCCGGTTTGCAGAAATCATGGAAAAGCGCCCGGTCTGGCAGGCGTGACCCACCGCCCGCCGCGCCTGTGACATGCCAATATGGGTATTTTTGCCAAACTGCGGGACGCGTCGGGTCTTAGTCTGCCATTGGCAGAGCTTGGCGCTTGAAGCATCGTTTTCTCCGATGCGCAGATTTTTGCCCGGCCGCACCTCTGCCATCACAGGTCAGGCGAGGGTCCGGGTCACAACAGGTCTTCTTCTTCCGCCTCGACATCAACGCCCATGGCATCCAGACCGGCCTCAAGATTTTCGGCCAGATGCGGCATCCCCATCAGATAATCGGAGGTGGGGGTGGTCTTTTCGGTGCGCGCGGTCATCAGGGCCTCGGCATAGTCTTCGGCATCAAAGCTGCCGCGGCCGATCCAGGCGATGGCCGTCAGATGGGCTTGCTCGTCTTCATTCAGGTTTTCGATGAAGGCGGCGAGTTCGGCTTCTGCCACCCGGCCTTCGCGGGCCTGAAAGATGACTTGAACCACTTTGCTGGCGCTGATCTCGATCATAACGGGCATCCTTTGTAAATTCATCCGAGTTTGCGCCAAGCCGGGCTGCAGGGCAAGAGCCGCGCTGTGCCTTTCCCCCCTTGCCGCCCCTCGGGGGAAAGGGCTAGGCTGCGCGTATCAAAAAGAAGGTAAGTCATGCTGATTGGCATTTTGCAAACCGGTCTCGCCCCAGACCAACTGATGGGTGAGATGGGCGATTATCCCGATATGTTCCAACGCCTGCTGGCAGGCCACGGATTCACGTTCAAGACCTGGCGCGTGCTGGAGGGGGAGTTCCCCCCCGATGTCAAAGCTGCCGATGGCTGGTTGATCACCGGCTCCAAATTCGGCGCGTACGAAGACCATGCCTGGATTCCCCCGCTCGAAGACTTCATCCGTGCGAGCTATGCAGCCCATGTGCCGATGGTCGGCATCTGCTTTGGCCATCAGATCATCGCGCAGGCCATGGGCGGGCGGGTTGAGAAATTCACCAAAGGCTGGTCGGTCGGAGCCACAGATTATGATTTCGGTGGCAAGACCATGCGGCTGAATGCCTGGCATCAGGATCAGGTCGTCGAAAAGCCCGAGACCGCGCAGGTGATTGGCACGAATGATTTTTGCAGTAATGCGGCTCTGCTCTACGATGACCGCATGTTTACCGTGCAGCCGCATCCGGAATTCCGCCCCGATTTTGTCGATGGCTTGATGAAAACACGCGGTAAAGGCCTCGTGCCGGACGCGCTGTTGGAGGCAGCCACCGAGCGGCTGCAGGATCCCTTGGACGATACCAGCATGGCCGGCCAGATCGCCGCATTTTTCAAACAGCCAAGGGGCTGAGATTTACAGGACCGGAGCTTTCCGATGACCAAGTGGACAGACCAGATACCCGATGCCGCCAAGGCCTATATCGAGGGCCGCAGGCTGGATGAGGTCGAATGCATCATTGCTGATATCGCAGGGGTTGCGCGGGGCAAGGCGATGCCCGCCTCCAAATTCGCGACGCAGAAGAACTACTTCCTGCCCAACTCGATTTTCCTGCAGACGATCACCGGCGAATGGGCAGATAACCCGTCGGGCCTGTTTACCGAGCCGGATATGGTGTTGGTGCCGGATTATTCCACCACGACCGCCGCGCCCTGGACGGCCGATATCACCATGCAGGTGATCCATGACGCGCAGGATCAGGACGGCAAGCCCATCCCGACTGCGCCGCGCAATGTATTGAAGCGGATTGTGGAATTATACCGCGCACAGGGCTGGCAACCGGTGGTCGCACCGGAGATGGAGTTCTTTCTGACCGCCCGCAACCTTGACCCGAATATGCCGGTGATGCCGCCGATGGGGCGCTCTGGCCGTCGTGCGGCGGGCAAGCAGGCCTATTCCATGAGCGCGGTGGACGAATACGGCAAGGTCATCGACGACATCTATGACTTTGCCGAAGCACAGGGCATGGAAATCGACGGGATATTGCAGGAAGGCGGCGCCGGTCAGGTCGAAATCAACCTTGCGCATGGCGATCCGGTACGGCTTGCCGACGAGATCTTTTTCTTCAAACGTCTGATCCGCGAAGCGGCGTTGCGCCATGACTGTTTTGCGACCTTTATGGCCAAGCCGATCGAGGGTGAGCCGGGATCGGCGATGCATATCCATCATTCGGTGGTCGATATTGCCACGGGCAAGAACATCTTTTCCCACGAGGATGGCGCGGAAACCGATGCGTTCATGCATTTTACCGCAGGGATGCAGAACCATTTGCCGGGCGCCGTGGCGCTGCTGGCGCCTTATGTCAACAGCTATCGCCGCTATGTGCCGGATTTTGCAGCACCGATCAACCTTGAGTGGGGTCGCGACAACCGCACCACGGGCTTGCGGGTTCCAATCTCGGGCCCCGAAGCGCGGCGGCTGGAAAACCGCTTGGCAGGGATGGATTGCAACCCCTATCTGGGCCTCGCCGCGTCGCTTGCCTGTGGGTACCTGGGCTTGATGGAGAAGACCTTGCCGCGTGCCGAATGCACCGGCGATGCCTATAACATCGAGACGGACCTGCCCTATAACCTCGGCGATGCGCTGGACTTGCTGGAGCTGGATACCGCGCTTTGTGAGGCCTTGGGACCGGAGTTCTGCCGCGTCTACGATTCGGTCAAGCGGAATGAATACAAAGAGTTCTTGCAGGTTATCAGCCCTTGGGAACGCGAACATCTGCTGTTGAACGTATGAACCTGCTCTACGCCAATGACCGGCGGGGGGAATACCCTGCCTCATACTACGCTGCCACCGCGACCGAACAGGCGGAATTCGCCCCGCTGAAAGGTCAGATCACGGCGGATGTCTGCATCGTGGGGGGCGGGTTTACGGGCCTGTCGGCGGCGCTGCATTGCGCGCAGGCGGGGTTGGATGTGGTGCTGCTGGAGGCACATCGCGTGGGCTTCGGGGCTTCGGGGCGCAACGGTGGGCAAGTCGGCTCCGGTCAGCGGTTGGAACAGGATGCACTGGAAAAAATGGCCGGGCGCGAGGCGGCGCGCAAGCTGTGGGACATGGGCGAAGAGGCCAAGGCGCTGGTGAAAGCGCTGGCGGCGCAAATGCGCCTGCCGTTTCATTCCGGCGTGGCACATGCCTGCTATACGGGTGCAGAGGTAGCGCATGCCCGTGCCTATGCTGAAAAGCTGTCAACGGAATACGGCTATGACGAGATAGAGCCGCTGCCTGAAACCCTTATCGGTTCGTCTGTTTTCAAGGGCGGCGATCTGGACCGTGGGGCCGGGCATTTGCATCCGTTGAACTTTGCCATCGGGCTGGCCCAAACGGCAGAGGCGGCGGGCGCGCGGATCTATGAACGATCGGAGGTGCATCACATTGAACACGGGCTGCGCCCCGTGGTGCAAACGGGCAGCGGGCGGGTGACCTGCGATCATGTGATTCTTGCCGGAAATGGCTATCTTGGCGGGTTGGATCGCAAGATCGCAGCGCGGGTGATGCCGATCAATAACTTCATTGTCGCCACCGAACCATTGGGCGACCGCGCCGCAAATGTGCTGACCGAGAACGTGGCCGTGGCCGATAGCAAATTCGTGGTGAACTACTGGCGGCTGTCGGATGACAAGCGGCTGTTGTTTGGCGGCGGGGAAAGCTATGGCTACCGCTTTCCCGACATCCTGAAAACCGTGCGCAAACCCATGCTGGAGGTTTATCCGCAGTTAAGCGATGTGCGGATTGATTACGCTTGGGGCGGGACGCTGGCGATTACCATGAACCGCATGCCCTGCTTTGCGCGGCCGCATCCCAATGTGCTTTCCGCCTCGGGCTATTCCGGGCATGGGGTGGCGCTGGCAACGCTGGCAGGCAAGCTGATGGCACAAGCGGTGCAGGGCCAGGCTGGAGGGTTCGACGTTATGGCCGCCCTGCCCCAGCCCCGCTTTCCCGGCGGTGTCGCCTTCCGCTGGCCGCTTCTGGTGGCCGCGATGACCTGGTATGGGCTGCGCGACCGCCTTGGGGTGTAACGCCGTCAGAGCTTGGACAGCTTCTTTTGCAACTCTGCCAGCTGCGCCTTGATATCGCGCAGCTCTTCCGATTCGCTTTGCGTTTCGGCCTCTTCATCCGAGGCAGGTCCTGTACTGCCCCAACCGGGCAAACCGCCGCCCATCATGGATTTCAAGAACGCCTCTTGCTGTTTCCGCATGGCATCAAATCCGGGCACGGCTGCCATCGGGTTGGGCACCTTGGTCAGGTTTTCGACCATTTTCGATTGGCTGTCGCGGAGCATGTCGAAGGAAGCAGATAGGAACTGCGGGACGATAGAGCCGACGCCAGAAGTGTAGCTGCGCACCAAATCGTTCAGCACATTGGTCGGCAGGACGCTTTCGCCTTTGCTTTCATGCTCGGCCACGATTTGCAGCAGATATTGACGGGTCAGATCATCGCCGGATTTCAGATCGATGATCTGCACCTCACGGCCCTTGCGGATGAAGCCAGCGATATCTTCCAGCGTCACATAATCGGAGGTTTCGGTATTATAGAGACGGCGGCTTGCGTAACGCTTTATCAGCAGCGGCTTTTCCGTTTCGGCCATCTTGCCCCCCTCAGGATATGTTGCACTGCAAAAAAGCCTACGGCAGTGCAGAAAAAAAGAAAAGAGCGGGCTTTGATAAGCCCGCTCTTGATGCATCAACCCAAGATGATGCGATTTAACCCTTGCGGATTACTTTGCAGCAGCAGTTGCTTTTTTCGCAGCGGACTGAACGTCAGCCGTCGCTTTTTTCACAGCAGCTGTGGTTTCTTCGGTCACTTCCTTGCCAGCAGCCAGCATCAGCTCAACCGTTTCCATCTGAACTTTTTTCGCAACTTCAGCGAAAGCAGCCATGTTCTCGGCAGCCATTTCAGCAGCCACGGAAGCGAAATCTGTCGCAGCTTTGGTGTATTCTGCCGGGTCAGCTTTGGCAGCGGTCACACCGGATACTTTGGTGATGGTGTCTTTTGCCCATTTCGAGGTGATCTCTGTGGACTTTTCAGCAGCTTCCAGAGCCACTTTCGACATTTTTTCAGCCATGGCGGCTTGGGTCTTGAACGCGTTCTGGAACGCAGCGTTGTCAACCGGGAATGCAGCCATCATGTCCTGAACCATTTTCGTCATGTCTGGGGTCTTTGTCATGTCAATTCTCCAATGTCAGCGGATAAGCGTTTCGCGTTTCCTTGAAGCCTATATAGATGCTGCGCTGCGGCATTGCAAGTATTTTTTCTGCACTGCAGCATAAATCTGCGCATTGCTGCAATGCAGAAAGTGCAAAGCTCACTTCTGAGACTTCGCTTTTGGCACAGCATTCACATAGGTGCCGGGTGCGGGGGCGAGTACGGGATTGTCCGGCCCTCCCGGCGTGCGGGACGGTACCTGCTTTCCGGATTTCTCGGACAGCCATGCCCCCCAACGTGGCCACCAGCTTTCTTTCACGAAGGTCGCCCCTTCCATAAAATCTTCCGGCGTGGTGAGCGGGGCATCATTGGTATAATGCCCGTATTTTTGTTTGGTCGGCGGGTTCACGATGCCTGCGATATGGCCGGATTGCGCCATGATGAAAGTCTTTTCCTTGGAGCCGAACTGCGCCATGCCGCGATAGCTGCTTTTCCACGCTGCGATATGATCGGTTTCACAGGCAATCGCACATAGGGGAACCTTGATGTCGCTCAGGCTGACAGGTTCGCCAAATACCGGAAACTCCCCCTTCGCCAAGCCGTCATCTTTACAGAGCCCGCGAATATACTCGATTGCCATGCGGGCCGGAAGATTGGTGCCGTCACCGTTCCAGAATAGCAAATCAAAGGCCGGTGGCGCCTCGCCCATCATG
>JBFHGI010000134.1:0-6258 GCA_041583175.1 Pseudorhodobacter sp.
CAGGATGCAAGCGAACTGTCGCAGGCGATGGCGGGCTAAGAGTTTCCCCGCCGGAAATGGCAACAACTGTCGGCGGGGAAAAGCCGAAGGGCCAAAGGCCTGCGATTATCGGCGAAAGACCGCCCAGTTCCGGGCACTTGCCGTCAGACCTGTTTGATCGCTGCCAATGCCTCTGCCCGCAGACGGGCGCAGGTTTCAGGTGAAACACCCAGCATCTGCTGCACGAGTGATACCATTTCGTCTTCGGTCTCGTGGACTTGACCATCAGCGAACACCACTTGCCACAGGGCCAGCAAGGTCGCTTCGCGCTCTTTCACATCAATTGCATCATGCAGCACCGTGATGAGTTCGGACGTGTCAGGCATTTCTTCGGACAGGCGTTCACATTGCGCACGCATCTTTGCGGCATCCAGCGGGTTCAAATCGAACCGCTTGGCGAGAATACGGTCTATCCGCTCAACCTCTTGGAACAGATAGGCTTTGTCGGCCTGTGCAACTCGAACCAAAAGCGCGCCCAAGGCATGCTTGGCATCCGCCTCCGGCAAAGGTGTGCGATATCCTGCGCTGGCAGAAAATAGGGTCAGGATACGTTCAAACATAGGGGCCGCCTGTGGGTTGGAATGCAGTTTCTTGCAGGCTAAGCGGCGGAGTGCAGCGCTGCAATAGGTTTGCACTTTCCGCCATGCCCCTTGCTATTTGGCCGCGCTGTGCCTAAATGGCCCCTGCGACGCTTTCTTTTTCGACCTTCTGTTTCCCTTACGGCTTCAGCTTTTCGATCTTGATCTGACTGAGCCGGGCTGCCGCGCTATGTGGGCAGCGAAACATGAGGAGTATACACGATGGCTAATGGCACCGTGAAATGGTTCAACGCAACCAAAGGTTTCGGGTTTATCGCACCGGCTGGTGGCAACCGTGACGTGTTCGTACACATCTCGGCACTGGAGCGTGCAGGCATTCGTCAGTTGGATGATGGCCAAGCCGTGACTTTTGACATCGAAACCGGCCGTGACGGTCGTGAATCGGCAACGAACCTCGCACTGGCTTAATCTGCCTGTCGCAAGAATTCGGATGGGGGTGGCCAGCAATGGCCACCCCCATTTGCATTTGATAGAATGGCTTAGCCCAAAAGCGCGTTGTAAACCCGGTGCGCGCCAGCCGCAGTGTTCAGAGCGTCTTGCTTGCCTGCGCTGCGGGCAAATTCATAGACGGCCTGATGGGTGCGCGGGCCAAAAGAGCCGTCGATCGAGCCGTTGTAATAGCCAAACCGCGAGAGCTGGCGCTGGATGCGGACGCGCTGCGCGGGGCCATAGCTGTTGAATACATGGGCCGCTGTAGTGTTGTTCACGCCCGAACCGTAGGCCGAGCTTTTACCGATGACGCGCCCGGTTTTTGCGGGCGGATGATAGGTCTGCTGCGGCGGTTGATACACCGGTTGTTTATGGACGGGCTTGCGGTAAACGGGCTGCGGTGCGGGCGCCGGTTGCGATTTGCGCGCCTCGTTCACGATGGCCCCGACGATCACTGCGGCGGCGATGCCTTTCAGAACATTGCGTTCATTCTTACCCAGAGCATAGGCGGGCGCAGTGGCTGTCAAGGATAGCGACAGGGCGGTAAACGCGGCGATGGCTTTGGTCTTCAGCAGCATGGTGTTTCCTTCTCTTTGGATATGACCCCGAGCCGATGGGGCGATGAAACAACCATGCATTTCGCGGTGATGTTAGGCAAAAACAGGGGGGTGTTATGCGATAACACAAAGATAAGTCTTTGTTAAGGCTTGGTAATAAAGCAATTGCAAAGAGATGCATGTCACGCGCAGCATCGTTCGCAGTGCGACGTAGCGGCCTAATGTTTGAACACATGCTCCTGATGCCAAGTGACATATTCTTGCCTCGGGCGATCTCCGATTCTTTGCGGAAGCAACAGCGCACCCGTCTTGTTCACGATTGCATGGATCGCATCGGGGTCATTCGCCTGGCGCGAGACGAGGATCCTCAAATCTGCGTCCAAGCCAACCAACCCCCGATCAAACATCCAATGCGCCGTGCCTGAAAGGGCAATCCCGTTGCTGATAATATCGGGCCCGTCCTTTTCGACTGGGCGAATATGGGCCGCCTCAACCTCTGCGCGCCCGCCTCCATTGATCAGGCGCAGACCAGTCATGGCGCAACGCTCGCCATAGGCGCGCAGAACCGTTTTGCGAAAATTGCGATCCCGGACGGCGCGGTTCGTCAGTTGCGCGATGCGGTCCCGAACCGTAACCGGCATGAACGGCGCCTGGGTTTCGGCAAAGCCATCGACCGAAGGCGTTACCCCCGAGCGGGGCAGAATGTCGGTATCCGTACCCAATCCAAGTTCGATAATCCTCGCAAAATCGCTGGGAGACAGTGTCCGCACCGCTGCCTGCGCCCGCCCCGAAATATTGCCTTGCGGGTTCAAAAGGCCTTGTTCGACAATGGCATTCCCGACACGAAAAGGCACCGCGTCACCAAAATCAAGATATGAGTTGGGGGTGATAACTGCCAGATACATCCCGTGTTGCGTGGGGTCGGGGATAATCTGCTTTACATGGGCGACAGCGAAATAACCCTTGGTGCCCGGAACCTTGCTCGGTTCCAGATAGACAATCCAATCGCCTTCGCATTGCCGGGCGCGGCCAAGGTATTGCTTGGGTAACTGGTAACGGGTGGCAGGCACATCGTCATAAATCGAGTCCCTGCGATGAATGAAAATGCCAAAGGCCAATTGCAAGAACTCCACCGCGCCGCATCGGCTGATTGCTCAAGCCACAGCATCCAGGAATAGGCCGCGCGGTCAAGGGCAACAAAAGGAAACGGGGCAGAAGAGTGCGCCTCTTCTGCCCCGTCAGCGATGCTTTCTACCAGATCAGATCGACAGGCAGATATATTTCATCTCCAGGAAATCTTCCATCCCGTGATGGCTGCCCTCGCGGCCAAGGCCGGATTGTTTGACGCCGCCGAAGGGCGCAACCTCGGTCGAGATGATGCCGGTGTTCACCCCGACGATGCCATATTCAAGCCCTTCCTGCACACGGGTGACGCGGCCGACGTTCTGGGCGTAGAAATAGGCGGCGAGGCCGAAGATGGTGTCATTCGCACGGGCGATAACCTCTTCCTCGGTTTCGAACTTGAACAAGGGGGCCATCGGGCCAAAGGTTTCTTCCTGTGCCACCACCATGTCTTGCGTCACACCCGTCAGGATGGTCGGCTCGAAATACGATCCGCCAAGCGCGTGGCGTTTGCCGCCTGCAATCACCTTGCCGCCCTTGGAGACGATGTCGGCGATATGCTCCTCGACCTTTTCCACAGCGGCCACATTCACCAGCGGGCCGAATTCGACCGCCTCTGTCAGGCCATCGCCAACTTTAGTCTTGGCCACCGCTTCGGTCAGTTTCTGGGCAAATGCATCGTAAACGCCAGCCTGCACATAGATCCGGTTGGCACAAACGCAGGTTTGGCCGTTGTTGCGGAATTTCGACGCCATGGCACCTGCAACGGCGGCATCCAGATCGGCATCATCAAACACGATGAAGGGCGCATTGCCGCCAAGTTCCATCGAACATTTCATCACCTGATCGGCGGCCTGCTTCAGCAAGATGCGCCCGACTTCGGTCGACCCCGTGAAGGTCAGCTTGCGCACGGCGTGATTCTCACAGAACTCCTTGCCGATATCCGAGGATTTCTTGGACGTGATGACCGAGAAAATGCCCTTGGGCAGGCCCGCACGATCTGCCAGCACGGCCAACGCCAGCGCCGAAAGCGGGGTTTCCGCCGCAGGGCGGGCAACAAAGCCGCAACCCGCCGCCAGCGCGGGGCCGCATTTGCGGGTGATCATGGCATTGGGGAAGTTCCACGGCGTGATGGAGCCTACAACCCCGATCGGCTGTTTCAGCACGGTGATGCGCTTGTCTTTCATATGGCCGGGGATGGTCTCGCCGTATACGCGCTTGGCTTCTTCGGCAAACCACTCGATAAAGCTGGCGCCGTAGGCCACCTCACCCTTGGCCTCGGCCAGCGGCTTGCCCATCTCTGCCGTCAGAATGGCACCAAGATCGTCCTGGTTTTCCATGATCAGGTTGAACCAGGCGCGCAGGGTGTTGGCGCGCTCTTTCGCCGTGCGGCTGGCCCAATCTTTCATTGCCTTCTCGGCTGCGGCAATGGCACGGGCGGTTTCGGCGCGGCCAAGGTTCGGTACGGAACAGATCACATCATTGCGCGCGGGATTCGTGACTTCAAAGGTCGCGCCATCATCGGCGTCGATCCATTCGCCCGCGACATAGGCTTTCGTCGCCAGCAGGCTTGGGTCTTTGAGCATTGCGCGCAAGTCGGTTATCGTATCAAGCATTGGAGCCTCCCATTTCGGTTCGGGATATGCAAAGCATGGGCGGGCGGGGATGTCCAGTTCCTCGCCCGCTGCCTTGATAGAATTGGAGTGATCATGGATCTGGATCTGGCCTATGCCAACGGTGCTTTTATCGAAGGCGCCGCAGATTATCCGCCGCGATGGGACACGCAGGCCACCGCATTTCGTGCCGGTCTGGGCGCGCGGGCGCAGCTTGATCTGCCCTACGGTCGGGCGGCGCGGCAAAAGTTTGACCTGTTTCTGCCGGAAAGCACGGTCCGCGGCTGCGTGACCTTTATCCACGGTGGCTATTGGATGGCGTTTGACCGCAAACTCTGGTCGCATCTTGCGGCGGGTGTCTTGGCGCGGGGCTGGGCCTGCGCGATGCCCTCCTATACTTTGGCCCCGGAAGCGCGGGTTGCCGCAATGACGGCAGAAATGGTGACGGCGCTTGCGGCGATTTCCGCGCAGGTGCCGGGGCCGATTGTGGTGACAGGCCATTCCGCAGGCGGGCATCTGAGTGCGCGGATGGGCTGCGCGGATCTTGCGGTGCCGGGGGTGGCGCGGGTGGTGCCGATATCGCCGCTGGCCGATCTTGACCAGATCGCACAAACCAAAATGCAAGACACGTTGCATCTGGATGCGGCCGAGATCGCAAGCGAAAGCCCCGCACGACTGGCCCTCCGCCAAGGGATGCAAGCCCATGTCTGGGTCGGCGGGCAGGAGCGTCCAAGCTTTCTCTGGCAAGCCCGCCTCTTGTCCGAGGCCTGGGGCTGTGACTGGACTGTCAGCCCCGGCAAGCATCATTTCGATGTGATCGACGCGCTGCAAGACCCAGAGTCAGCTTTGGTAGAGGCGCTGATCGGCGGGCTGTGACCCCCGCTTTCTTTTCGGCAAAAATATCCTCGCCGAAGGCATTGGAACGCTGGCCGCTATTCCCCCGGTAGCGGGGCAGGGCGCAACACCAGTGCGCCCAAGCCAAAGCACAAGATCACGGTGCCAACCGCCCCCGCCATGAAAAGCACAAACCCTGCCAAAACCGCGTTCATCGCAGCCAAGGCTGGCAAAGTGGCAAGCGGTGGGGCCAGCGCGCCAGTCACACTGGCCCAGCCCAGGGTCAGCACGAACCATATCAAGATCAGTACGGTTGCCCCCCACAAGAGCGCGCGGGCGCGGGGGGCGGCTTGGGCACGTAAGCCGCGTTTGAATGCGGTGATCTGGCGACCAAGATCGCCCTGCACCGCCAGCACCGCAGGCACCAACAAGAGAACCAGCACCATGCCAAAGCCAAGTCCATAGACCAGCGTAATGACCGTGGGCCGCAGGAACTCAGCCTGCGAGGATCGCTCATAGAGCAGGGGCGCAAGCCCAAGAACGGTGGTCGCCGTGGTCAGAAGTACGGGGCGCAAGCGGTCTGCGACGGCATCAATAATCGCAGGGTAAAGCCCGCGCTTTTCGGAGTACTGGTCGATGGTGGAAATCAAGACGATGGAATCGTTGATGATAATCCCCGTCATGCCGATCATGCCGACGATCGAGAACATCGAAAGCGGCACGCCCCACAGATCATGCCCGTAAATCGCACCGATCAGGCCAAAGGGGATCACCGTCATCACGACCACGGGGCGCGTCCAGCTGGCGAAAACCCAAGCCAGCACCATATAGATGCCCAGCAGGCAAAATATCAGCCCCAGCGTTGCATCGCCCAGAAATTCGCGTTGCTGTTCGGCCAGGCCGGATTGATGCGTGGTAATGCCAAAATCCTGTTCCAGCTTGGGCAAAAGTTCTTCCGTCAGCACGCGCTGGACCTCGGCGGCGCGGTTGGGGTCATCTTCGGAAATGTCGCCGGAAACGGTGACAATGCGCAGCCCGTTCTCGCGCCGGATGGTGGAAAAGCCA
>JBFHGI010000135.1:0-6257 GCA_041583175.1 Pseudorhodobacter sp.
CATGAGGAATCACAGCCCTGCCACCTGAAGCTGAAAGACCCGTCGATCCCGATCGCCGTCAACCTGCCCGAATACGCGGAACCTGCGCAGCGCTATTGCCCGGCAGGCGTGTATGAGGTGGTCAGCGAGGAGGGCAAAGACCCGCGCTTTGTCATCAACTTCCAGAACTGCGTGCATTGCAAAACCTGCGACATCAAAGACCCCAGCCAGAACATCAACTGGACAACGCCACAGGGCGGTGACGGGCCGAATTATCCGAATATGTAAATGGGCCTGCGCGAGGATATTCTGGCGCTGGTGATTGAACACAGCGGGGTGAGGCCTGAAAAGCTGAACCCCGCTGACATTTTTGGGTCAGCAGGCATAGACGGCGATGATGCTGACGAGTTTCTAGAAGCCTTCGCCGAGGCGTTCACGGTTAACCTGGACCAATTTCGCTACTACTTTCATTACATTGGGGAAGAACCGCCAATATATCGGCGCGTTCTTCCTGTCGACTCCGATGGCGAAGAGATCCCATTCTGGCCGATCACACTGGATCAACTGGTTGCCGCTGCGCAGGCCGGGCGCTGGCACCTGCCCTACCCGGCACACGAAATCCGGACTCGCTGGATTTCGTTTCCTTACCTCGCTTTCTTTGCACTTATGTTCGCAGGCTTTGCCCTGCTAGCTGCCTGCTGATCGACCACCAACCGCCCCCAATCCGCTAACAATCGCGCGAGGCTAGGGCCAATCACCCGTTTTGACCGCTGGGTCGCATTGCCTTGCCCCCGCGCGCGCACTACCCTGCCCCAAACCCTATGGGAGATTTTATATGCAGTTCCGCCCCGTTCTTGCCGCCGCCCTAATGGCGATGTGGACGCAGCCTCTGACCGCACAAGCGCAAGGCATCGACCCCGGCGCCTATCTGGCCGCGCGTGTGGCAGGCGCGCATGATGACTACCGCGAGGCGGCGCATTGGTACACCCGCGCGCTCATCGCCTCACCCGATGATGTGTGGCTGATGGATGGTGCGATCGTCGCCCAGTTGGGTGCAGGCAATCTGGACGCGGCGATTGCCGTGGCGCAGCGGTTGAAATCTAAAGGAGCGAAATCGCAGGCTGCCGAATTGGTATTGATTGCCGATCAAGCCAAGCGTGGGGATTATGAGGCCATGAAGGCCCCTGCCGAAGGTGGGCGCACCGGTGCTTTGCTTCTGGACGGGTTGATAAGGGCGTGGGGTGAACTCGGCACCGGCCAGATGTCCGAGGCGCTGGAAGCTTTCGATGCGATGGCGACAACCGAAGGGCTGCAAGCCTTTGGCCTGTTTCACAAAGCTTTGGCTCTGGCCTCTGTCGGGGATTTCGAAGGCGCTGAAAAGATTTTTGCCGGCGAGGCTGGTGGCACGATCACCGTAATGCGGCGCGGGACCTTGGCCCATGCCCAAATCCTCAGCCAGTTGGAGCGTAACGAAGACGCGCTGGCGCTGCTGGATAAGGCTTTCCCCGGTGAAAGCGACTCCGCGCTGGATGCGTTGCGCGCGCGGCTGCAAGCGGGCGAGGCTGTGCCCTTCGATGTGACGCGCAACGTGACCGATGGCATTGCAGAGGTCTTCTTCACCTTGGCGCTGGCCTTGAACGGCGAGGCGTCAGACTCGTTCACCCTCCAATATGCCCGCATCGCGGCCTATTTGCGGCCGGACCATGCCGAAGCGATTCTGCTGGCAGGCGGCTTGCTGGAAAATCTCGGCCAATTCGATCTGGCGACCGAAGCCTATGCCACCGTGCCACGCGACGACGGCGGTTTCTTTGCCGCCGAAATCGGGCGCGCGCGGACTTTGAATGGCGCAGGCAATCTCGAAGCGGCACTGGAGGTTCTGAACGGCCTGCAGCGTAGCAACCCCGACCAGATTTCGGTGCATCTGGCCTTGGCCGACATGCTGCGCGGTGCAGAACGATGGAAAGAGGCAAGCGCGGCCTATGACGCAGCAATCGCGCTGATCCCCGAACCTGCGACCCCCGGCTACTGGTCCATCTATTACAGCCGTGCCATCACGCTGGAGCGGCAAAAGATCTGGGAACCGGCCGAGGTGGTTTTCCGCAAAGCCCTGGAACTGGCCCCTGATCAGCCGCAGGTGCTGAACTCTCTGGGCTATAGCGTTCTGGAACGCGGCGAGAACTATGAAGAGGCCCTTGCGATGATCGAGCGCGCGGTCGCGCAACGCCCCGAAGCGGGCTATATCATCGACAGTCTGGCTTGGGGTTATTTCCTTGCCGGACGCTATGCCGAAGCAGTGGAACCGATGGAACGCGCCTCGTTGCTGGAACCGGTGGACCCGACGGTGACCGACCATCTGGGCGATGTCTATTGGGCCGTGGGGCGCAAGCTGGAGGCCAATTTCCAATGGCGGCGCGCCCTCTCTTTCGACCCGGACGAAGAATTGGCGGCGCGCATCCGGCGCAAGCTGGATATCGGCCTTGATGCCTTGCTGAAGGATGAAGGCGCGAAGTCTTTGGCTGACGTTGCGAATGGTAACTGAGCAGGCCTTTGCCAAAATCAACCTGTCCCTTCATGTGACTGGACAACGCGAGGATGGTTATCACCTGCTGGACAGTTTGGTGGTGTTCTCGGATATCGGCGATCACATCACCGCAGAGGCGGCAGAGACGTTGCGGCTAGAGATTGACGGGCCCTTTGCAGCGGGACTCGCAGCCGATGACGACAATTTGGTTCTGCGCGCCGCTCGCCTTCTGGACCCGTCACGCAAGGCGATGATCCGGTTGACGAAAAACCTGCCTGTTGCCTCTGGAATTGGGGGCGGCTCTGCCGATGCGGCGGCGGCGCTCAGGGCGTTGTCGCGGCTTTGGAACGTGGCATTGCCGCCCTTGACAGACTTGGCACGGCTTGGTGCGGATGTACCGGCCTGCTTGTATAGCAAGCCTTTGCGATTGCAGGGAATTGGCGATGTAATCACTCCTCTGCCCCCCCTGCCCGCTCTGGATATCCTCTTGGTCAATCCGGGTGTGCATGTGCCAACCCCCGCGATTTTCAAAGCGCTGGCACAAAAAACCAACCCGGCGATGCCCGATGATTTTCCAGCATGGCCGAAGGCCGGCGATTTCTGTGACTGGCTGGCCGCGCAGCGCAATGATCTTTTGCCGCCCGCGACACAGCTTGCGCCGCAAATCAGTGAAACGCTCGCCCTTATCCGTGAAACAAGCTGCCTCTTTGCTGGAATGTCGGGATCAGGTGCCACCTGCTTCGGGCTTTACCGACCCGATGGCCACAGCGCAAAAGCAGCTTGCGCACGGGTTCTGGCCAAGCGACCAGACTGGTGGGCGGCTTCCGGTCAGTTGATGCGGGAAACCACATAATCCGCGAGATCCGACAGCATGTCGCGTAGCGGGTGCTCGGGCAGTTCTGCGATGGCCACCCGTGCTTTCGCGGCCCAGGCTAACGCGTCTTGCCGCGCCGCCTCCATCGCGTTGTGGCGGGCCATGATCGCGATTGCCTGCTCCAGATCGCCATCCTGCTGGTTGCCCTTGCCAATGGTACGCTGCCAGAAGGCACGCTCGTCAGCATCCGCCTTCGAGATGGCTTTGATAACAGGCAAAGTCAATTTGCGTTCGCGGAAGTCATCGCCAGGGTTCTTGCCGATCACTTGCGCGGTTCCACCATAGTCCAACAAGTCATCAACGATCTGAAAAGCCACGCCCAAAGCATCGCCATAGGCATAAAGTGCCCGCACCTGCGCCTCTTTGGCACCGGCAATCACGCCGCCCACCTCGGTCGCCGCAGAAAACAGGGCTGCCGTTTTCCCTCGCACCACTTGCAGATACACAGCCTCGGTGGTTGCCAAATCCTGCGCGGCGGTCAGTTGCAAAACCTCGCCTTCCGCAATCGTGGCCGAGGCATTGGCCAAAATGTCCAGCACTCGTAAAGAGCCGGTTTCAACCATCAATTGGAAGCTGCGCGAGAACAGATAATCGCCCACCAGAACTGCCGTCTGGTTGTTCCACAAGATATTCGCCGTCTTGCGTCCGCGCCGCTTTTCACTTTCATCTACCACATCATCGTGCAGCAGCGTGGCGGTGTGAATAAACTCCACCGTGGCCGCCAGATGTACGTGGAAAGGCCCGTCATAGCCGCAAAGCCGCGCAGCGGCGAGCGTCAGCAAAGGGCGCAAACGTTTGCCCCCTGCACCGATCAGGTGGTCGGTGACCTCAGGAATGCGGGGGGCGTGTTCTGATGCCATCCGCGCGCGGATCAGGGCGTTAACCGCAGCCATATCTTTTGCCAGCCATTCGGCAAGCCGGTCCTGCGGTTTTTCTACTGTTTCGTTCATGCCTTGCCCCGTCTGCGCCGTCCTGACCTTGGTTGTCACTTTAGCCCTATCTGTTCAACCCCATACAACCCTATCACCATAGGGTAACCACTCGTTCACGCTCCTGTCACCCTTCTCGACAGGCGCGCCCGCAGCGATTATGTCCTAGGGATGAAAGAACTTTTGCGCACCACTGATCCGACAATCATCGCATGGGCCTCTGCGCTTTTGCAGGGGGAAGGTATAAAGAGCTTTGAGATTGACGTCCATATGAGCATTCTCGATGGATCAATAGGCATTTTGCCAAGACGTCTGATGGTCATGGATCGGGATCTGTTTCTGGCGCGGGCAGTCTTGACCGATAATGAAATACCTACGGGGCAATAAGGTATAAATCCAGTATGTTTGCGGCAGATGACCTGACAGATGATGCGTTTCTGGGAGGGCGTCTGCATTTATGGCAGCCAAAACGCGGGTATCGTGCCGCTACGGACCCTGTTTTGATGGCTGCTTGCTGCCCTGCCGAATCCGGGCAAAGCGTGCTTGATCTGGGCTGCGGGGCCGGGGCCGGGGCCTTGTGTCTCGGCGCGCGGGTTCCAGGGCTGACACTCGCAGGATTGGAATTGCAAACCGACTATGCCGCTTTGGCGCGACAAAATGCAGCACGCGCGGTACAGGCATTCGAGGTGCTCGAAGGCTCAATTCTCGATATGCCCCGGGCCCTGCGCCGCGATTTTGACCATGTCATTACGAACCCTCCCTATTACCCGCCTGTTGGCACCCGTGCTGCGGATGAGGGGCGCAATCTGGCGCTGCGGGAAGAGGTGTTGCTGGCAGACTGGATTACCGCCGCAAAACGCCGCGTCAGCCCGTTGGGCTGGCTAACGCTGATCGTACGCGCCGATCGTCTGGGTGATGCATTGGTGGGCTTGGGGGAAGGCATGGGCTCGGTCACGATCTTGCCGTTTGCCGCACGCGAAGGGCGCGAAGCAGGCCGCGTGGTGATCCGCGCGCGCAAAGGCGGACGCGGAGCTTTGCGCCTGCTGGCCCCTTTTGTGCTGCATGACGGGGCCGAGCATCCCGGCGACCGGGACAACCATTCCCCGCAAGCCGAAGCGGTGTTCCGGCATGGCGAAGGTTTGGGCCACCTGTTTAACTAAGTTCTCGGCAATGTGTGGCCGATGGCGGTCGGTTTTCCGTGACAAGCTGTCAAAGTTATGTTGCACTACTGTTACGGAAACCGTTTACAGGAGGACACGAATGACCATTGCTTCGCACCTGCAGGAACTCCGCCGCAAGCATGAAAGCCTTTCATCCATCGTTGAGCAAGCGGAGCGTAGCCCCGGAGCCGATCACCTCAAGGTTGCTGAACTCAAGAAACAAAAGCTGAAGCTGAAAGAAGAGATTACGCGTCTGGCCCAATAGGCGGACGCCCGGCGCTGGCGCGTGCTGCCAGCGCAGCGCCTGCTGTGATAAGCACTGTCGCAAAGGCCAGTGTTGCGGTTGGTTCAGCGATTCCCGCCGCCACCAAGACCAGCGTAGACAGCAATGGCGCCGCATAGGAGGCGACACCCAAAAGCTGGATGTCGCCTTTTTTCATGCCGATATCCCAAGTGAAGAAGGCCGCCCCCACTGGCCCAAGACCCAGCGCCAAAACCGCGCCCCAGCCAAGTGGGCTGGCAGGCCATTGCGTCGTCTCAAGCCCCAGATGGGCCAGTAAGGACAAGGCCGCCGTGGCCAGACAATAAACCGTGACACTGTCCGTCGGCACAGCGCCCAATCGGCGCGACAGCACCGAATAGCTGGACCATGTGAGCGCGCACAGAAAAGCCAGCGCCAAGGCAGGCAAGGGGGTCGCGGCCCCCTCCCCGCTGGACGAAACCACGATCAGGCCCGCGCCCAGCAACGCGACAACCGCCCCCAGCACGTGCCCCTTCAGAAGCTTTTCCCCAGG
>JBFHGI010000136.1:0-6242 GCA_041583175.1 Pseudorhodobacter sp.
AAAGAGGGGGTGAAGCTTCGTGGCTGATCTGATCGCAAAAAGCCCGCTTTGGGGAAAAGCGCCTGTGACAGCGGGCGGGGTAACCTTGGCAGAGGTTGATCTGGGGCCGATAACCTCGGTCGCGCCCTTTGTTGGCAGGGAAAAAGCGCTGGCGGCGGCGTTGAAGCCTTTGGCCTTTCCGGCACCGAACGGTATCTCTGCAAAAGGGGCGGCGCGGCTGGTCTGGACGGGGCGTGGACAGGCCTTTCTGTTGGGCGCTCCGCCGGGGGAGTGGTCGGATCTCGCGGCGCTGACAGACCAAAGCGACGGCTGGGCCTGCCTGTCCCTGGCGGGAGAGGGCGGGGCAGAGGTTTTGGCGCGACTGGTGCCGCTTGATCTGCGCGCGATGGCTGTCGGCGCTGTAGCGCGGTCTTCGCTGGGCCATATGGCAATGATCCTGATCCGCGTCGAACGAGGATTCGAGATTCTGGTCTTCCGCTCGATGGCGCAAACGGCCTGGCATGAGGTGGAAGCCGCGATGAAGATGCGGGGCGCTCGACTGGCATGCTGACCAATACCGATATCATCGAACTGACAGCGCTGCGGCGTGACCTGCACCGCTTTCCGGAATTGTCAGGGCAGGAAGAGGAAACCGGGTGCCGGGTGGTGGCGGCGCTGGGCGCGCAACCGGATAAGGTCGTGACAGGCCTGGGCGGCCACGGCGTCGCCGCGGTTTTTGACGGCGCAGGCCCCGGCCCCACGGTCCTGTTCCGCTGCGAGTTGGATGCCCTGCCGATCCACGAGATTTCGGACGCCGCCCACAGGTCCGAGATCGAGGGCAAAGCCCATCTCTGCGGCCATGACGGGCATATGACCATCCTGTTGGGATTGGCGCGGCTGCTCGCGCGCAAACGGCCCGCATCGGGCCGCGTGATCCTGATGTTCCAACCCGCCGAGGAAGACGGTTCCGGCGCGGCTGCCGTGATCGCAGACCCGAAGTTTGACGGGCTGCACCCCGATTGGGCCTTTTCGCTGCACAATATGCCGGGTTGCAAACTGGGGGCCTGTTGGCTCGCCGAAGGGCCTGTCAATTGCGCTTCGGTGGGCATGAAAATCATGCTGGAAGGCAAGACCAGCCACGCCGCCCAACCCGAATTCGGCGTTTCGCCCGCGCAGGCGATGGCGCGACTCATCCCCGCACTCGCCGCCTTGGGCACGGGCGGCGCGCTGGGCGACGACTACCGCCTTGCCACCATCACCCATGCCAGCTTGGGCGAACCCAGTTTCGGGGTTTCGCCCGCAGATGGCGAGATCTGGGTGACACTGCGCACCATGCTCGATGGGCCAATGGCTGCCTTGCGCGCACAGGCTGAAACCCTGGCCAAGGCCGAGGCTGAAGCGGCGGGCCTGCGCCTAAGCGTCACCTACCACGACGATTTTTCCGCCTGCGCCAATGATCCGGAGGCGACACAGCATTTCGCCGCCGTTCTGGATGCCATGGGAATCGCCCATGACCAGGGTGACCTGCCCGAACGCGCCTCCGAGGATTTTGGCCGTTTCAGCACCTTGCCTGGTACGAAAGGCGCCATGGTCTATCTCGGTTCCGGCCTCGATCACCCCGCCCTGCACAACCCCGACTATGATTTCCCCGATGACCTGATCGCCATCGGTGCGGAAATCTTTCACCGCCTCACGCAACGCATTCTGGGCTAACCCGTTCCGCTGCTTTCTTTTCGGGACAAATATCCCGGGGGTGCGGGGGCTGGCCCCCGCCCGTTTCGGCATCGGGCGGCTTGCCTATCGCGCGTACCCGTCCGATATAGAGAGGATGAGTCTGCCACCCGGTTTCCTTGACGAATTGCGCACCCGCATCTCGCTGTCCCAAGTCGTTGGGCGCAAGGTGGTTTGGGACATGCGCAAATCCAACCAGGGCAAAGGCGATATGTGGGCGCCTTGCCCCTTCCATCAGGAAAAATCAGCCAGTTTCCACGTCGATGATCGCAAGGGCTTCTACTATTGCTTCGGCTGCCATGCCAAAGGCGATGCGCTGACCTTCATTCAGGAAACCGAGAATATGGGCTTCATGGAGGCGGTCGAGCTTTTGGCGCGCGAGGCCGGGGTGCCGATGCCCGCCCGCGATCCGGCGGCGGCGAAAAAGGCGGACAGGCGCAGCCAACTGGCCGAGGTGATGGAAGAGGCGGTGAAGTTCTGCCGCTTGCAGTTGAAAACCTCGGCGGGGCAGGTGGCGCGGGATTATCTCGACCGGCGCGGTTTGAAGGCTGACGCGCAGGAGCGCTGGCAAATCGGATGGTCGCCAGAGGGCAATCAGGCCGTCTTCTCGGCGCTGAAGGCCAAGGGTTTCGATCCTGATCTCATCCTCGCCAGCGGTGTCTGCGCGGTGTCTGACCATAACAACGCCCCCTATGACCGGTTCCGCGCCCGCATCATCTTTCCGATCCGCGACGCGCGGGGGCGGGCGATCAGCCTTGGCGGGCGGTCCTTGGATCCGAATGCGCGGGCGAAGTATTTGAACGGGCCGGAAACGGAGCTGTTCGACAAGGGCCGCAACCTGTTCAACCTTGGCCCCGCCCGGGAAGCGGCGGGCAAAGGCGGGCCGTTGATTGTGGCCGAAGGCTATATGGATGTGATTGCGCTGTGCGAGGCGGGGTTCAAGGCAACGGTGGCCCCGCTTGGCACAGCCGTCACCGAGGACCAACTACGGCTGATGTGGCGCGTCAGCCCCGAACCTGTGATCGCGCTGGATGGCGATGCGGCGGGTTTGCGTGCGGCACTGCGGGTGATCGACCTTGCGTTGCCCTTGCTGGAGGCGGGGCAAGGCCTGCGTTTCGCGGTGCTGCCCGTGGGGCAAGACCCGGATGATCTGCTGAAGGCCCAAGGGGCGAGTGCCATGCAGGCGGTGTTGGATGCGGCGCAGCCGATGGTCGCGTTGCTGTGGAAGCGCGAAACCGAAGGGCGTGTGTTCGATAGTCCTGAACGCAGGGCCGCGCTGGACAAAACCTTGCGCACAGCGCTGATGCGGATCAAGGATGCCTCTATCCGCGGGCATTATGGCGAAGAGATAAAGCGGCTCCGTTGGGAATTGTTCGGCCAGTCGGGGCGGACGCCGGGCCCGCGTAAGGAATGGACACCGGGCGCGCGCGGTAAAGGCAAGCCTTGGGCGCCCGAGCCGCGTCCCGTGGCAACGACAAAATCCTCGGCCCTCGCGCTTGGTCTGGGGGATGAGCGGGTGCTGGAACAGGTTATTCTGGCCACATTGCTGACCCACCCCGGCCTGATCCCTCGGTTCGAGCCGCCGCTGGAGCGGTTGGACCTGAGCGACCCGGACGAGGACCGGCTGCGCCTTGCCCTGTTGCACCACAGCCATGAAGATCTGGCAAACGGGATGGAAATTTTGAAAGAGACCCACCGTGCGGTGGTTGAAACTCTCTTTCATCAAAACCATGTCATGACGGCACCACCCGTGTTGAAAGCCGATGATTCCGATTTTGCCGAGATTTGCCTGAATGACATGTTGCGCAAACTCCGCTCGGTGCGGGGCGGGCGGCGTGAGGTGAATGAGGCGGCCGAAGACCTGGTCGGGCTTGCGGATGAAGGGCTGACCTGGCGCTTGGCGCAGGCAAACGAAGCACGGTTTTCTGCGGCCAAAGGGCCGGAAGCCGTGAAGGGCGAAGGGTTTGTGGCCGAAAACGGGGTGGAAATGGACCGCGAGGAGTTGGAAGAAGCCCGCAGCCTGTGGGACCGCATAGATTTCGGTCGGAACGGGCGCGCCAAAAGCTGATTCCATCTTTCGCGGCGAAACAGGAGGGAAATCGGAAGGTCGGCCCTTTTATCTTGCCGAGAAAAGCTGATAAACACGCAAATCATAGGAAAAATAAGGCGAAAGCCTTTTACGCCCCGTGATTCGCGCTAATGATTCGTACATTCGACCGAGTGATTCGGTTTAACCAAACCAGACCGCCCGGCCTAAAGGAGCATCCATGGCAGCCAAAGACGCCGAAGACAGCAAGCAAGACGATCAAGAAGCAGACGGCTCGCTTGATATGAGTCAGGCGGCGATCAAGAAGATGATCGCGGATGCGCGTGAGCGCGGATACATCACCTATGACCAGCTGAACGCGGTGCTGCCGCCCGAGCAGGTTTCTTCTGATCAGATCGAAGACGTGATGTCGATGCTGTCGGAAATGGGGATTCAGGTCACCGAAGAAGACGAGATGGAAGACAGCGCCACGGCGGGCGAGTTGGTGGAAACCGGCTCCGGCTCTCGTGAGGTGGCATTGTCGGGCGCGGCCACGGAAACGCTGGACCGCACGGATGACCCCGTGCGCATGTATCTGCGTGAGATGGGTTCGGTTGAACTGCTGTCGCGCGAAGGCGAGATTGCTATTGCCAAGCGGATCGAGGCTGGCCGCAACACGATGATCCTCGGGCTGTGCGAAAGCCCGCTGACGTTTCAGGCTATCACCATCTGGCGCGACGAACTTCTGAACGAAGATATTTTGCTGCGCGATGTGATCGATCTGGAAACCACCTTTGGCCGTGGCATGGACGGCGAGGGCGAAGGCGACGAGGATCTGGTTGGTGGGCTCGCGACCACGGGTGAAGCCGCGCCGAAGAAGGAGACCAACGCAGGCCCTGAACTGGACGCTGACGGCAACCCGCTGTCCCGCTCGGACGATGATGAGGAGGATGACGAAGCCTCCAACATGTCCTTGGCCGCGATGGAAGCGGCGCTGAAGCCGCGTGTGCTGGAAACTCTCGAAGTCATCGCGCATGACTATGAAATGCTGGCCGAGATGCAGACGCTGCGCATGTCGGCGACGATGAACAAGAAGGACCTGTTCTCCTCCAAGGAAGAGGCGGCCTATCAGAAGCTGCGCTCCGAGATTGTGCTGCTGGTGAACGAGCTTCACCTGCATAACAACCGGATCGAGGCGCTGATCGACCAGCTTTACGGCATCAACCGCCGGATCATGTCGATCAACTCGGGCATGGTGAAGCTGGCCGACCAAGCACGCATCAACCGCCGCGAGTTTATCGACGAGTATCAAGGCTATGAGCTGGACCCGACATGGTGCGACCGGATGGCCGCCAAGGACGGGCGCGGCTGGCAGGCCCTAATGGAGAAAAGCCGCGACAAGGTCGAAGAGCTGCGCGATGAGATGGCGCAGGTCGGCTCTTACGTGGGCGTCGATATTTCGGAATTCCGTCGCATCGTCAATCAGGTCCAGAAGGGCGAGAAGGAAGCCCGTCAGGCCAAGAAGGAAATGGTAGAAGCGAACCTTCGGCTCGTGATCTCCATTGCCAAGAAATACACGAACCGCGGCTTGCAATTCCTTGATCTTATTCAGGAAGGCAACATCGGCCTGATGAAGGCCGTGGACAAGTTCGAATATCGTCGCGGCTATAAGTTCTCGACCTATGCGACCTGGTGGATCCGGCAGGCGATTACACGGTCTATCGCGGATCAGGCGCGCACGATCCGTATTCCGGTGCATATGATCGAAACGATCAACAAGCTGGTGCGCACGGGACGCCAGATGCTGCACGAAATTGGCCGCGAGCCGACGCCGGAAGAACTGGCAGAAAAGCTGCAAATGCCTTTGGAAAAGGTTCGCAAGGTGATGAAGATCGCCAAAGAGCCGATTTCCTTGGAAACGCCGATCGGCGACGAAGAAGACAGCCAGCTTGGCGATTTCATCGAAGACAAGAATGCGGTTCTGCCGCTGGACAGCGCCATTCAGGAAAACCTGAAAGAAACCACGACGCGGGTTCTGGCCTCGCTGACCCCGCGCGAGGAGCGGGTGTTGCGGATGCGTTTTGGCATCGGGATGAACACCGACCATACGCTGGAAGAGGTGGGGCAACAGTTCTCGGTGACGCGCGAACGTATCCGCCAGATCGAGGCGAAAGCGCTGCGGAAGCTGAAACACCCAAGCAGGTCGCGCAAGCTGCGCTCTTTCCTGGATCAGTAAAGAAAAGCGCCCTGCGGGGCGCTTTTTTCGTATTACGGTAAATGATCGGGGTCGGGCGGGTGATAACCATCGCCCGCTATCGCCTTAAACCTCGCGTCCTTCAGCCCGTCGGCGCCATTTGCGGATCGCATAGGCTGTCAGCAGCATCACAATCGCCACCGGAATCCCGATTTCCATCCATTCCGGTACGTCAATGCGTTTGAACAGACGGGCGAGGATGTGGCTGGCTTGTTGGCCGACATGGACGAGAATGAATGACCACAAGAAAGC
>JBFHGI010000137.1:0-6226 GCA_041583175.1 Pseudorhodobacter sp.
AAGGCCTTTTGCGCCTCCGTAAACTTCGATGCCTTCATGCGTTATCGCTCCTCTCCCAGCCAAGGAAGATTAGCGGAAAACTCCAGTTCTAAACGATCCTATTTCCGGGGGGCAGAGCAGGTTGGGCCAGAGTCTACTTCAAACTGGATTAGGTGGAGGGGGCGGCGTCACTTGAAAGACAACAATAGCGAAAACCGAACTCCGCAAACTACGGACAACTCTCCCTTAGCAGCGACTTATCCGTATCCAATTGAAGTTACTAACATAAATCGTTTTCTACCCTGTAGTTTTGAGCGAAAAATCCGACGATTGGAGTCTATATTTAGTGACATCAAGGCAGGACAGGCCCTGCCGCCTAAATCAACATCTAAAAGCCCCGGGCCATCGCCCGACAGGGCGGTCGGAGCAACTCGTCATGGCGCGGGATCGGGAAAGGCATGCATCGGTGAAGGTGGTCGCGCCATCGGCCTGGGCTGCTCAAACCGGTGCAGGCCGTAATTCGACATTGAAGCGCTTAGAGTCTGCGTTAAAGACTGTCGCGGTTTTAGTCACGCGAGATCCTGTCTACATCCCCATTTTCGAACGTCTTGAACGTGAGCTAGAAGCTGAACGAAACGCAAATTCTAACAACATCCTGAATCGCGCGCGTGCTATTGTTGCTCAGAAAGATATGGGCGCCAAGAGAGAAGCCGACAGCTCCAACGATGCCCCCTTCCCATAGCGCTCCCGATTCAGCGCGTGCCCCATAAGATCGCGACGGATACGCTCGTCAATCCCGGCAGCGAGCATTCTGTCTTCAAAACCATGACGCAGCCCGTAAAGGCTGTGCTCTGGTGTCTCCAGCAACCCTTTCGTTCTTAAAAACTTGTTGATCGTCGCGCTCAAACTCGCTGAACTATTCACATAGCGCGAAAACCCCTTTGGAAAGCCCCGAAGGGCCTCAAGGGAGACGCCGAGCAAAGGGATAACCCTACGGGCATTCGCGGATTTCAAGTTCCGGTTCACGGCTTCAATAGAAATATGGGGAATGTTCTCTTGGAGATGTATCTGCTGTTCTGATAACGCCGCAATCTCACTGGGCCTTGCACCCGTGTTGATCATCACCAAGAAGATGGCCCTTGCTTGGTCGTTCAGCCCGTCAAGCACCCCCGGTGCCAAGAGCTTTTCCTTGATCCACTGGCTTGAAAACGGTGGTCTGGGTGCCGCAGCCTGCTCTTTGATGCTCAGGTCCGAAAGCGGTAATACAAGGCCGAGGCGCTTTAACTTATTCACGCTTTTCAGTACACTTCCCAGGTGGATCAGGTCTTTGTTTGCACTGTTCGGCGACAGTTCTTCTACTTCGATCCTGTCCATCCACCAATCGCGAAAATCAAGCATATCATCACCTGTGATCTCAGCAATCGGCTTGTCCCCAACAACATCAACAAAATTTCGGACAGCCTTCTTGATCGGGTTTTTCCAGCGACGAATTTGATCCTCGCTCTTGCCCTGGATTTTGTCGCGGGAATAGCCCCAGTAGAGATCCAGCGCACCTTCAACTGTGATTGCAGGAGGCTTAACACCTCCAAGCAAAGCAGCAGCCTCTTGAGGCACGGCGCGCCGCGCCTCTACGGCTTCGATTCTTCCAAGGAGGTCTTCACGCGGCAGTTTAGCAACATTTTCCGCAGACAAGTACCGATAGCCACGGATCTGAGCAAGCTTTTGAGCCGCCTCAAACCTCTGCGATGCTTGCTCCAGATCGCCGGCCAAACGAGCCTCCCACGCTTCAATCTGCTCTTCCCAGAACAGAGCGGCTTTTTTCATGGCAATGGTTTCGGAATCTGTATGCAGGCTTACCCAAAGCTCTTTTCTGTCTTCAACACGGCTATAACGGCCAGGAACCCGCTTGCGAAGCCAGAGCATCTTCCCCCTTCGCATAAGTGACAAAGTCATCTCCTCCACATCGCTGCCGCGTAGCAAGATGTGTAGCGAAATGCGTAGCATTTCAAGATGTCAAAGCACGATTGTGAGCAATCCCCACCATAAATCTGTTGATAATATTGACAAAAATCTATTTTTGTTTTGAGGTTGTGGCGGAGGCGGTGGGATTCGAACCCACGGTACGGTCTCCCGTACGCTCAGTTAGCAACCGAGTGCTTTCGGCCTCTCAGCCACGCCTCCGACGGGGATCATTTAACAACGCAATGCCGTGCGGGCAAGGGTGAAATCAAGGGTCAGCCCGATTTACTCGGGCAACCGTCCTTCCAGTACATATCGAAGTATATGTGCCACTTGCTCTGGCCGCTCCACCACTGCCAATGCGGCGGCGTCCACTTCTTTCAACGCATGTTGATGGTCTGCACCGTGCATCACAATCAATGATTTTCCCAATGCCGCTGCTTGCCCTGCGTCAAATGCCGCATTCCACTGTTTATACTTATCGCCGAACCGCACCACGACCACATCGGCCGCAGCCAGATCGCGGCGCGTGCGGATTGCATTCAGCTTGGCTCCCTTGTGATCATGCCAGAATTTATCGGGCTCTGCGCCCATGATCGACACACCGCAATCGTCCGAAGCGGCATGATCCGTCACGGGGCCGGTAAAGGCCAAGTCCAAATCAGTGCAGCCCGCGGCGACTTCGGCGCGCCAGTCGGAATGGATCTCGCCTGCCAGATATACATTGAGTGTCATCATTTTCTCCTTTCGATCCAACCTAGCATTCGCTTGCGGCGTCGCCAACCTTCCAGGGAGCGGCCAGGATCAGGATGATTGGTGGCTGGCGTTTTTTCGTCGTGACAAGACACCTACAGGATTGCCCCGCGACCGAGGCCGTAGAAACAAAAAAACCCGCAACCGGCGAGGGTTACGGGTTTTTGCGTTCGACTTGGTGCCCAGGAGAGGACTCGAACCTCCACGCCTTGCGGCACACGGACCTGAACCGTGCGCGTCTACCAGTTCCGCCACCTGGGCAGGTGTCGTGGGGGCGGTTTATGCGGGTGGTGAAAGACTGTCAACGGGGGATTTTGAAAAATTATGCGGCCTTTTGCTGCTTGTTTGAACCGGCGCAGGGGGATATGCACATAAACGGATGAAAAGCTTTCCAGACGGGGGCAAGACGGATGAGCAAACTGGTCACGATTTATGGTGGTTCGGGCTTTGTCGGGCGGTATATCGCGCGGCGGATGGCGCAAGCAGGATGGCGGGTGCGCGTCGCGGTGCGGCGGCCGAATGAGGCGCTATTCGTAAGAACCTATGGCAGCGTTGGTCAGGTAGAGCCGGTTTTGTGCAATATTCGCGACGATGCGTCTGTTCGCAAAGTGATGCAGGGGGCCGATGCGGTGGTGAACTGCGTGGGCACTTTCGACAAGCGCGGCAAGAATAATTTCGATGCGGTGCAGGCGGAAGGCGCAGGCCGGATTGCACGGACGGCTGCTGATTTGGGTGTGGCCAACCTTGTGCATATTTCCTCGATCGGTGCGAATACGGATGCCGAAAGCGACTATTCACGCACAAAGGGAGAGGGTGAGGCTGCAGTTCTTACCGCGTTCCCGCGCGCAGTGATTCTGCGCCCCTCTGTCATGTTCGGGCCGGAAGACGGGTTCTTTAACCGCTTTGCGGGGATGGCCGGATGGGGGCCTGTGTTGCCCGTGGTTGGCGCGAACAGCAAGTTCCAACCGGTTTATGCGGATGATGTCGCCCAAGCGGCGGTCATGGGGGCCACTGGTGCCGCCGCGCCCGGCATTTATGAGCTGGGCGGCCCGGATGCGATGACGTTCCGCGCGCTGATGGTCGAGATGCTCCAAGTCATCCAGCGCAGACGGCTTGTGCTCAACATCCCGTTTTTTATCGCGAATATCATCGCGGCGGGCTTTGATTTCCTGTCTTTCGTTACGGGCGGGCTGATTTCCAATGGCGTGCTGACCCGTGATCAGGTGAAGTCGCTGCGGCATGATAATGTGGTGGGCGAGGGCGTGAAGACCTTTGCCGATTTGAAGATCGAGCCGACGACGATCGAGTCCATGTTGCCGGAGTATCTGTGGCGCTACCGCCCCTCGGGCCAGTATGCGGCCATCAAGAACAGCGCGAAAAATCTGCGCAAAGTCTGATCCTTACAGCAGGGGCCAATGATGGCGGATACAACGTTGGCAGCCCTGTTTCTTGGGGTTCTGGAAGGTTTGACAGAATTTATCCCGGTGTCCTCGACCGGGCATATTTTGCTGGCGGGGCATTTCATCGGCTTTGAAAGCTCTGGCAAGACCTTTGAGGTGGTGATCCAGCTGGGGGCCGTGCTGGCGGTTCTGTCGGTCTATGCCGCGAAGTTGTGGGGGGTGTTTCGGGATGCCCCGCATGACCCTGCCGCGCGGCGGACGATTCTGTCGGTGCTGGTGGCGTTTTTGCCTGCGGTCGTGATCGGGGTGCTGGCGCATGATTTCATCAAGACGGTGCTGTTCGAAAGCCCGCGGCTGATTTCTGTCATGCTGGTGCTGGGTGGCATCGTTCTGGTGTTTGTTGACCGGTTTGCGCCGGAGCCGCGCTATGATGATGCGATGAAGCTGCCTCTAGGGATGGCGTTGAAAATCGGGTTTATCCAGTGCCTTGCGATGATTCCCGGTGTGTCGCGTTCAGGCGCGACGATTGTCGGTGCTTTGATGCTGGGCGCAAGCAAACGATCCGCCGCAGAGTTTTCCTTCTTTTTGTCGATGCCGACGATGGCAGGGGCCTTTGCCTATGATCTTTATAAGAACCGCGATGTATTGGATGCGGGGGCGATCAACGAGATCGCGATAGGGTTCATCGCGGCCTTCGTGGCTGCCGTTCTGGTTGTGCGCTGGCTGCTTGGGTATGTAAGCAAGCACGGCTATGCTCTGTTCGGATGGTGGCGAATCATCGTCGGCAGCCTTGCGTTTTTGGCGCTTTCTTTAGGGTATTAAGTATATGGGTAAGCAGCGCTGACCTATAAATGCCAAAAAAAGGCAGCATAGCTTACCTTTCCTGCAAAATAACTACATTTAGGTCAGCATTGCTGACTTTTATTTAATCCGACGCCACAGTATCAAGACCTCCTTACCCAAGACCGCCAGGGAGGCGCCGCTATGGCAAAAGAACGGATGCTCCGCTTCATCAATGTTGCACGAGAGATGCCTGAAAAGCGCCCGCCTAATTTGCGCGCACAGGATTTCCATGAGATTTACCGCGAGTTCGCCGCCGAGAAGGCCGCCGAGCAAGCCAGCCGCTGCAGCCAATGCGGCGTACCCTTTTGCCAATCGCATTGCCCGCTGCATAACAATATCCCCGACTGGTTGCGCCTGACCGCCGAGGGGCGCTTGCAGGAAGCCTATGAGCTTTCACAGGCGACCAATACCTTCCCCGAAGTCTGTGGTCGCATCTGCCCGCAGGATCGCCTGTGCGAAGGCAATTGCGTCATCGAACAATCCGGCCACGGCACTGTGACGATTGGCTCGGTCGAGAAATACCTGACCGATCTGGCCTGGGAAAATGGCTGGGTGAAACCGATCAAACCCGCGCGGGAGCGTGCGGAATCGGTGGGGATCATCGGCGCGGGGCCGGGGGGACTTGCGGCGGCGGATGTGCTGCGGCGTGCGGGTGTGCAGGTCACTATCTATGACAGCTATGACCGCGCGGGCGGGCTGCTGACCTATGGTATTCCGGGCTTCAAGCTGGAAAAGCCGGTTGTGATGCAGCGGATCGAGCAGTTGGAAAATGCGGGCGTGCAATTTGTGCTCAATTGCACCGTCGGTAAGGATCTGACCTTTGATGCGATCCGCGGCCAGCATGATGCGGTGCTGATTGCGACGGGCGTTTACAAGGCGCGCGACTTGCCGGTGCCGGGCGTCGGGGCCAAAGGCATCGTGCCTGCGCTGGAATTCCTGACGGCCAGCAACCGTAAGAGCTTTGGCGATGAGGTGCCGGAGTATGACAACGGTACGCTGAACGCGGCGGGCAAGCGGGTTGTGGTGATCAGTGGCGGCGATACGGCGATGGATTGCGTGCGCACGGCCATTCGTGAAGGCGCGACGAGCGTCAAGTGCTTGTACCGTCGTGATAAAGCCAACATGCCGGGTAGCCAGCGCGAAACCCAGAATGCCGAGGAAGAAGGCGTTGAGTTCGTGTGGCTGTCCGCGCCGAAGGGCTTTACCGGCGGCGATGCGGTAGAGGGTGTGATGGTGCAGAAGATGCGTCTTGGTGCGCCGGATGCGTCAGGCCGCCAGATGCCGGAACTGAT
>JBFHGI010000138.1:0-6211 GCA_041583175.1 Pseudorhodobacter sp.
CCTCTCCGGGGGTTGTGCCATCAGATACGGGTGTCATCCTGTCCACCGGCAATGCGAGTGACTTTACGAACAGCACCGGCCAAGCCAACCAAGCCGCCAATACATCGGGCAACCTTGGCCGTGCGGGGGATGCGCAACTGACCGCAATCGCAGGTGTGAACACCTATGACGCCGCCGTCTTTACCGCGAGCTTCGTGCCGGATGGCAATGTGCTGACCATGCAGATCACATTTTCCTCTGAGGAATATCTGGAATATGTCAACTCCGGTTTCAATGACGCCACTGCGATTTGGGTCAATGGCGTTCAGGCAGAGCTGACGGTGGGCACGGGTGATATTACCATCGACAACATCAACACCACGTCCAACTCCAACCTGTTCGTCAACAACCCTGCTGCCACCTCACCCTATAATACCGAGATGGACGGGTTCACCGTTACGCTGACGCTGAAGGCTCCGGTGATTCAAGGGCAGACGAACACCATCAAGATCGCCATCGCGGATGGCGGCGACCGGATTTATGACAGCAATCTTCTGATTGCGGGCGACAGTATTCAAGTGGCGCTGATCGCCAATGACGATGAATTCGACGTGGGCAAGAATACCCCTGCCACCTATGACATTCTGGCGAATGACACCTCCTCGACCGGTTCCACATTGACCATCACGCAGATCAACGGGCAACCCGTTGTCGCGGGCAGCGTCGTCACGCTTGGGACGGGCGAGCAGATCACGGTGAATGGCGATGGCACGATCACGGTGCTTTCGGACGGGTCGATTGATAGCAACACCTTCACCTATACCGTCGCGGATGAGGACGGGACCACAGATGTTGCCTTTGTAACTGTCAACACCGTGCCCTGCTTTACCCGCGGCACCCGCATCCGCACCGCGCGCGGCGAGATCGCGGTCGAAGACCTGACGCTTGGCGACCGCGTGATCACGCGCGACCACGGGCTGCAACCGATCCGCTGGATCGGCGCGCGCAAGGTTGCAGGCATTGGGCCATTGGCCCCTGTTATTTTTGACGCCGGCAGTTTGGGCGCGCATGACCGGCTGGTTCTATCGCAACAGCATTGTGTTCTGGTGCGCGGTGCACCCGCGCAACTGGTCTGCGGCGTGGATGAGGTTCTGGTCCGCGCCAAGCATCTGATCAACGGAGAGACTATTCGCCTGGACACCTCTGGCGGGCCGGTCGAATATTTCCACGTTCTGTGCGATAGCCATGAAATTCTGTGGTCCAACGGGCTGGAAACCGAGACCTTCCACCCGGGCGCGCAAGTGTTGAACGCGATGCAGGCAGAGCAGCGCGCCGAGGTGTTGGCGCTGTTCCCTGAGCTGGAAAACAGCCCCCATGCCATGCCCACCGCGCGGCATGAGGTGAAAGCCTTTGAAGCGCAGCTTCTTGGCAAGAACCTTGCCGCTTAGCGCCTGACGCAGTGCCTAATCAAAAAATGGCGTCATCTGCGCAACGATGACCGAGTTTTCAGAAAGAGCGCGATCCATCAATCCGCGCTCGTCCTCGGCAATCTCGTCGCCTGCCTCGAGGCGTTCTTCCAGCGTGCCATAGCCTGACACATCCAAAGGCGCCATATCGGCTTGCTTGAGGATGGCCACGGTTTCGCGCACGGCCTCGGCCTCATCCACGCCGCTGGCATAGACCATCAGCGCGGCCCCGGTGGATTTCGCGGGCAAGCCGTCGCCGGGGCTGCGGCCAACCTCGATCACCAAAGTATAGACCTGCTGCCGAGAGGTCTTTTTCTGCTTCTCCGGTTTGTCGGTCATGTCGGCCTCTTTTCCTCTGCGCGCAATACGCTTTCGCGCCCTGATAGTCGCCTGCAACCCACAGGGCAAGGGCGCGGCCTTAACCCGCGGCGGGACCGACATTCAAGGTGCGAGACATCTGTGCCACCATAAAATCAATGAACAACCGCGCCTTCGGGTCTTGCTTGCGGCGGTGAGAATACAGGCACGCCATCTGCACGGGCACCGGAGGCTGATGCGTCAACACCGGAACCAGCCGCCCCGCCGCGATATGGTCCTGAACCTCGAACATGGGTTTCATGATAATCCCATGCCCCTGAAGCGCCCATTCCGTCAGAATATCTCCGTCATCGCATTCAAACGGGCCGGATACTTCTATCCTCTTGATGCCGTCTTCGGTTTGTAGCGGCCATTGAAATTCCGGCGCGCCGGGGAAGCGCAGGTTCAGGCAATCATGCTGGCTGCGAAGCGACTCGATCGTCTCGGGCATACCCCGTTTGGCCAGATAACTCGGGGCGGCACAGAGCACACGCTCACAATCCGCGATCTTGCGGATGCGCAGGCTGGAATCCTCGGGGATGCCCAGAAAGAAGGCCACGTCGAGCCCTTCCATCGCCAGATCAATCTTGCGATCCGACAGACGCAGGCGGATCTTGATCAGCGGGTATTCCGCGCGGAAGGCTGCCGTTTGCGGCGCGATCAGCCTGCGCCCGACACCCAAAGGGGCAGAGACATGCAGTATCCCGCGCGGCACCAAGGTTACGGCATTGACCTCTGCTTCCGCCTCCTCCACCGCATCCAGAATTTTGCGCGCACCGGGATAAAAGATATTGCCCTGCTCGGTCGGGTTCAGCATCCGCGTGGTGCGCTGGAACAGGCGCACGCCCAGATGTTCCTCCAACTGCGAAATACGGGCAGAGGCAACTGCCGCAGAAATACGCATATCGCGCGCGGCTGATGACATATTGCCCAGCTCATACACGCGGATGAAGGTTCTTATGTTTTCCAAGTAGGCCATGCGCCATTGTTAGTCGTAATTTGAAACAGCTAGAAGCCTTTTTGCAATTCCATCCGATGCAGGATTAACTAGGCTCGCAAAGCGAGCATCACGAGGAGAGCAATATGTACGAGCTGGCAATTATCTGGGAGTGGCTGGCTTTTGCTGTGCGCTGGCTGCACGTCATCACCGCGATGGCGTGGATCGGCGCGTCCTTCTACTTCATCGCTTTGGATCTGGGGCTGCGCAAGGTTCCGAACATGCCCGAAGGCGCCTATGGCGAGGAATGGCAAGTGCATGGCGGCGGATTCTATCACATCCAGAAATATCTGGTGGCCCCCGCGAACATGCCTGACCATCTGATTTGGCATAAATGGCAAAGCTATACGACCTGGCTGTCTGGCGCGGCGCTTTTGATGATCGTCTATTGGGTCGGGGCGGAGCTTTACCTGATCGACGCGCAAAAGGCCGATCTGTCGGTGTTTCAGGGCATCGTGATTTCTGCTGCATCGCTGACGCTGGGCTGGATGATCTATGACTTCCTGTGCAAGTCGAGCCTTGGCGAACGGCCAACGCTGCTGATGGTGCTGCTGTTCGTTCTGCTCGTCATGATGGCTTGGGGCTATAACCAGATTTTCACGGGTCGCGCCGCCCTGCTTCACCTCGGCGCGTTTACGGCCACGATCATGACCGCGAATGTGTTTTTCATCATCATGCCGAACCAGCGGATCGTGGTGAAAGACCTGCAAGAGGGCCGCACACCGGATGCCAAATATGGCCGGATCGCCAAGCTGCGCTCCACCCATAACAACTACCTGACGCTGCCCGTGATTTTCCTGATGCTGGCCAACCACTATCCGCTGGCCTTTGCGACGGAATATAACTGGCTGATCGCGGCGCTGGTGTTTCTGATGGGTGTCACCATCCGGCATTATTTCAACTCCCTTCACGCGGGCAAAGGCAACCCGACATGGACATGGCTGGTTTCGGTGGTATTGTTCATCTTCATCATGGCAATTTCCACAGCGCCCCTGATGCAAGACAGCTATGAGGAGTCGGAAGCCCGCGCCCTGACGGCACGCGAACAGGTTTTCGCGAGTGCCGAAGGGTTTGAGGATGCGGCAAGCATCGTACCGGGCCGCTGTGCGATGTGCCATGCCCGCGAACCGGGGTATGAGGGCATCCACCGCGCGCCCAAGAACATCCTGCTGGAAACCGCCGCCGACATCGCAAAAAATGCCGAGTTGATCTACATTCAGGCCGGCGTGACGGATGCGATGCCACCCGCGAATGTATCCTTCATGGAAGAGAGTGAGCGGGCTGCCCTGCGCAAATGGTATCGGACCGCTTCAAAGCAGCTTCCGTTCTATATGGTGAGCAACTAGCACCGCGAAGTTCAGGCCCGAAAAACCTCTGCAGTGATCGCGCGGGCAAGGTTCGCGTCCAATGGCTCCCCGTTCAAAAGCGCGTACCAAAAGGCACCGTGGACAAATGACGACAGCATTGCCACATCGCGGGATGGCGCAATCTCACCCCGCGCCTGAGCCCGTTGTAATAGGGCAGTCACCATCTCTTCGCGCGGCTTCACAAAGCGCTGTTTGAAGACGGCCTGAAAGGCGCGATCTTCCTGCGCGGCGGCGATCAAGGCCCTGACCGTATCGCCGCTTTCGGCCAAATGCGCGAACACCTGCCCCAAGAACCGCTCCAGCAGAAACTGGCAACCGTGGGACGGATCGTTCAGCGGGGCTGCTGCATAAAGGTCCGTTTCTTCAAACAGCGCTTCCAACACCAGATCGGCCTTGGTGTTCCACCGGTTATAGAGCGTTTGCCGTGCCACATTCGCAGCGCTGGCAATCGCGGCAATGCTCACATTGCGATAGCCCCGTTCTTTGACCAGTTGAAGCGTCGCAGCCTTGATGGCTGCCGCCGCATCCGCATCCTGAGGCCGCCCCCTCGGGCGCTTGTCGTCATTCATGCACACCTCCTGTGCGGGTTTGCTTCCAGTAGAGCAATTTAATTACTAGACTACAGTCTATTTATTATGTCAAAGCAAGGCAATTGACAGGTTCCCCCCTGTCTTCCTGAACAAACACCGCCAATTCGAGAGTTTCAACATGTCCAAGATCACCCTTACGCCCGGACGGGCCGCCTGCATTACTGGCGTGCTTGGGTTGCTGTCCATCTTCCCGCCGCTTGCAACCGATATGTATCTTGCCGGCCTCGGCGCACTCGCGGAAACGATGCAGGCCAGTGCCTCTGCGGCTGAACTGTCTCTGTCCATCTTCTTTCTTGGGCTTTGCGTTGGCCAGCTTATCATGGGGCCATTGATTGACGGCTGGGGGCGGAGAACGCCGCTGATCGGCGCCACGCTGCTATACATTGCGACATCCTTCGCGCTTGTTCTCGTCGATGACATAACCGTCTTCAACAGCTTGCGTTTCTTGCAGGCCGTTGGGGCCTGTGGTGGTATGGTGGTTGGCCGTGCCGTCGTCAACGATCTGTATGAAGGACGCCAGGCCGCCAAAGCGATGACAGTTCTGGTGATGATGCTGACCATCGGGCCAATTGTTTCGCCCACTATTGGCAGCCTTTTGCTTGACGCTTTCGGATGGCGTTCCATCTTCGTCACCATGATGCTGGTCGGTGTTCTTGCGCTTGTTCTGTCGCTTCTGATCGTGCCCGAGACATTGCCGGTTGAAAAGCGCATCGCCTCGCCGTTTCACTCGGGACGCAAAGCCGCAGCCAAGCTGATCAAGCAACGCGAGTTCCTTATCCCGACTCTGATCGCGGGCCTTGTGCAGGCCGGGATGTTCGCCTTTATCACAGGCTCCTCCGGGGTGTTCCAAGGCGTCTTCGGGCTAAGCGCGTTTGCCTATGGCCTGATGTTTGCTGGCATTGCGACCGCATTGATCCTGATGGGGCAGATCAACACGCGCTTGCTCAACTATGTTTCACCCGAGCGCATCCTGAAAACCGGCCTGCCTTTCTATGTGGCTGTTTCACTCGTCCTGGCGCTGGTGTCTGGAACAACAAGCCTTTGGATTCTGGTGCCGCCGCTGTGGCTGGCCATCGGCATGGTGGGCCTGTTGTCTTCGAACGCGATGCATATCGCCATGCAGAGCGCACGGGAAACGGCGGGGATCGGATCGGCGGCTTTGGGCGCGATTCAGTTCGGCATTGCCTTTACCGTTTCTTCTTGTGTGGCCTTGGGGGGCAGCAATACGCCTTTGCCGATGGCACTGGGGCTTCTTATTCCCGCCAGCATTGCGCTGGTTCTGTCCCTTACAACCAGGCAGCCTGCCCGCGACGAAACCGCACCAGCCTGACGCCTGAGAGGGATAGAAATGAAAACGGCGCGCGGGTTGCCCTGCGCGCCGTTGCTGTTTCGGATCGAAGGTTTACTTCAGTTCCAGCGCGCGCTCTGCATCGACCACGCCTTGCGCCTGTTCAA
>JBFHGI010000139.1:0-6202 GCA_041583175.1 Pseudorhodobacter sp.
ACATTTGTCAGGCTGAGGGCCGAAGGTTGCACGGAATGAACCGAACCGCCGACACCCGCCAAAACAGCGGCCAAGGTTTCGGGCGTCATCTTGCCATGCGCCCCCTCAACCAGCACAAGCTTTGCGCCGCCACTGAAAAACTCGGGCGCGCCACATTCATCCTCGGCGATATGGGCGTGACGGTGGCACAAAACGGCCCCGAAGGGAGGGGCATACAGCGAAAGCGCAAGGGAATTGGCGGCGGTTCCGGTGGTGACCAGATGCACCTCGGCCTCCGGCGCCTCGAATATCTGGCGGATCTGCGCGCGCAGGCGGGTCATGGGCGCATCTGCACCATAAGACAGCACCGCCCCTTCATTCGCGCGCAACAGCGCTTCCATGATAGGTTGCGGTACGGGGGCGCCGTTGTCCGAGGCGAAAAACATCAGGGTCGCTCCTGTATGATGTAATCTTCCCAATCATCTTCCCGCACCTCGGTTTCCGGCACGGTCCAGCCGCGCACCGAGGCCCCCTCGATATGCACGCTTTCCGGATCGCCGGAAATCAGCGGGTGCCAGGCGTGCAGGGGCTTGCCTTCATGGATCAGCCGATAGGCGCAGGTGTTGGGCAACCAATAGGCAATCTGCTCCAGCTTTTTGGGGGTCAGTTGCACACATTCCGGCACATATTTGTGCCGCGTGGCGTAGCTGGAGCAACGGCAAGTGTCGCCATCCAGCAAGCGGCAGGCCACACGGGTAAAGGCAACCTCGCCATTATCCTCATACTCGATCTTGTTCAGGCAGCATTTGCCGCAGCCATCGCAGAGCGCCTCCCATTCCGCGCCCGACATTTTCTTGAGCGGGACGGTTTCCCAAAACTTCGGGCGCAGGCCGGTGGCGGATGCGATGGGGGGCAGCTTCTCGGTCATCCTGCGGTCTTCAAAATTTGCCGCGCGGTGACGCAATCGGCATCCATCTGCGCGATCAACGCATCCAGCCCGTCGAATTTTTCTTCGCCGCGCAACCATGCGACCAAGGCGATGGACAGATGCTGCCCGTAAAGATCGCCTTTGAAATCAAAGAGGAAGGTTTCCAGATTGGGACGGTTTTCGCCAAACATCGGGCGGATACCAAGGTTTGCGGCCCCGAAGTAGCGCCCCTTCTGCGGCCCGGTCAGCACATTTGCAAAGACCGCATAGACGCCGTGGCGCGGCAAGTGCAGCCCCGTGACATCCATATTGGCCGTAGGGTAGCCCAATTGCCTGCCGCGTTTTGCACCGTGGATAACCTCGCCCTCAATCCGGTGCCAATGGCCCAGCATGGCATGGGCGGTCTCCATATCCCCTTCGCTCAGGGCTTCACGAATGCGCGTGGAGGAAATATCCACCCCGTCGGCCTGAAGCAAATCGGTCAGGTGAACGGTGATGCCCTGCGCGGCGCAGAGGCGTTGCAGGTCCGCCGCGCTGCCGCTCCGGCCTTTGCCAAAGCAGAAATCGGCGCCGACGGTCACGTCGGAAACGCCCAGCCCATCGCTGAGCACCTCGCGCACGAAATCCTCGGGCGTGAGGCTGGCGAGCGTGGCATCAAAGGGCAGTTCAAACAGCGTCTGCACCCCAAGCTTGGCCAACCGGTTCGCGCGCGCCTCGGCATTCATCAAGCGAAAGGCCGGCGCTTCAGGGGCAAAATAGCTGCGGGGATGCGGTTCGAACGTCACAACGCCCAGTGGGCCATGGGCTGCCGCGCAGCCGATCACATGCTGATGCCCGCGATGCACGCCGTCAAAATTGCCCATCGCCACGGACGCGCCGCGGTCGGCCTGTGCAATCCCTTGCCAATGCTGGTAAATCTGCATGCCCGTCCTTACGGGCATTGCCCGGTGTCAATCAAACTTGCGGCTTGGCGCCAATACGAGTGCCTCGCCCTTCAGGACAACGGTATCGCCCACTGCGCAATGGGTTTCAAGGGTCACGCGGCGGCGGCCCACATCAATTGCGGTGACTTTGACTTCTGCATAAACCCTGTCACCGGGCCGGACAGGTGCCATGAACTTGAGGCTTTGCCCCAGATAGACCGCGCCATGGCCCGGAAGCTGTTCGCCGATAACCGCTGAAATCAACCCTGCTGTCAGCATCCCATGGGCGATGCGCCCTTCAAATATCGTGTCCTGAGCATAGGCATCGTCCAGATGAACCGGGTTCCGATCTGTCGAAACCTCGGCAAAAAGTTCGATATCACGGTCCGTTACGGTCTTATACAGGTGACGCGTCATCCCGATTTCAATGTCTTCGATACAGATGGTGCCGCGTGGCTGATTGTCGAGCATGATGCGAATCCCCGTGATGTCTCACTGCGGGGTTCTTAGCAAATGCTGCGGCGCAGCGCAATCAGGCCAGTAATTTATTTTCGAAAATTGCAACGCAAGCGCAACTATCTTGCGTCGCGGATCAGCGCAGATACCCCATGACATAGGTCGGATTGCGCTGCTCCTCTGCCAGCCAAGCCGTTAGCCCTTCCTCGTCCAGCGCGTCTGCGGGGCCAAATTGGCCCGCATTCAACCCTTCTGTCAGGAACAGGCTGTCCAGGTTTTCCTGCATACCGCCCAGAACATCGGTGTTGATGCCATCGCCCACGCATAGAATCTCGCTGTCAGAAATATCCGTTGCCAAAGCGGCGAGCCGACGGCGCGCAAGGTCATAGATCGGCGGGTGCGGCTTGCCAAAATAAAGGGCCTCGCCCCCCATCTCTTCGTAAAGCGCGGCCAAAGCCCCTGCGCAATAGATACGCTTGTCGCCATAGTCGACAACGATATCAGGATTGGCGCAGAGCATCTTGAGTCCGTTGGTTTTGGCCAGCAGGAAGGCACCGCGGTAATCATCCGGCGTCTCATCGAATTCGGAATTCGGGCCAGTGCAGATGATGCCTTCGGCCTCGGCCAGCGGGACCAACTCGATCGGGTTGTCTGCGGCCATCTTCGCCAAAGCGGGGTCAGCAAATTCGTCGAAGAAAGGTTGATCCTTCGGCATTGGGCCAATGTGATGCACCTTTTGCCCAGCAGCCCCCGACAGGAAGGCATATTGCGTGGCGTCGCCCGAGGTGATCACCTCATCATATGCGTCATGCGGCACGCCGATCCGGTCCAATTGCTTCAGTACACTGGGCTTTGGCCGTGGCGCGTTGGACACCAGCACCACAACGCCCCCCTGCGCGCGGAACGCCTGAAGAGCCGCCACCGCATCGGGGACGGGTTTGTAGCCATCATGCACGCAGCCCCAAAGATCGCAAAACAATGCGCGATAGCGGGGGGCGATTTCAGCAAAGGTCTTGATGATCTGCGTCATGGGAATGTTCCAGCTAGGGGGGGCAAGGGGATGCGGGTTTGCGCCAGAAATCACAGCTTCCGACGCAAATCCGAAACCGGCACGATCAGAGCTTCAGGGCAGGGATGATCTGCTTCTTACGGCTCATCACACCCGGCAAGACAACCGTATCGCCGCTGACGCTTACCCCGAAAGAGGCTTCTGCCATTTGCTTGACCAAGTCATTCGGAACCAGCAGCGTGGCTTCTTCTTTCAGAATGTCCACGACGAAAAGCAGCACCTGATCTGCGCCATCCTCGGCCGCGACATCTGTCATGGTCGCCATCAGGCTGTCCTTGCGATCCAGCACCACTTGCGGCGCGGTGGTTTCCAAGACGGAGACCCGCAGTTCCTTGCCCGCCACGTTATATTCCTTGCTGTCCATGCGCAGCAATTCAGCGTCGGAAAAGGCGGAGACATCGGATTTCGCGGCGAAGAGTTCGGCGGCAAATTCGGGGATGGAGATACCCAGGTCCGATGCCAGTTTTTCCGCCACAGCGCGGTCATGCGGTGTGGTCGTGGGCGAGCGGAATTCCAGCGTGTCCGAAAGAATGCAGGACAGCATCGCGCCTTTGATCGCACGCGGGGCGCGGGCCAAGGCATCGCCCATCAGGTCATGCATGATCGTCGCGGTGCAGGCCAGCGGGCGGATGGTGATATCGATCGGGGATTTGGTCGTGATGCCGCCGACCAGCATGTGGTGGTCGATGATTCCCACGATATTGGATTCGTTGATTGATGGCGGCAGTTCGGCCGGATTGTTGGTATCGACGATAAAGCAGGTATCATCGGCGCTGACATCGGCAATGATCTCCGGCTTTGGCAGATCCCAGTGTTTCAACACAAAGGCTGCTTCGGTGTTCGGCTCTCCCAGCAGCACGGGCTTGGCGGGCGTGCCTGCGATTTCAGTCAGATACCAGGCCCAGATGATGGGCGATCCGGTGCTGTCAGTGTCGGGGGATTTATGGCCGAAAACGAGAGTGGTCATTGCACGAAACCTGTGGGTTGCTTTGTTTGCAGCCTTATAGGCGCGGGCGGCGGGTTTGTCACGCGGCCCCCGCCAGCTTAGTTCGTGATCGGGGTGATGGTGAAGCCGCGCGCCTCGAGAAGCGCCAGAACGCCTTCTTCACCCGAAAGGTGGAGTGCGCCGAAGGCCGCAAAGGCGGGACCGTCTTGCAACGCGGCCTCGATTTTTGCGATCCACTCGCGATTGCGGCCGGCCATCATCGCTTCTTCGGCTTTTTCAAAATCTGCATCTGTTTGGGATGTGGTGCTTCCGGGGAGATCATTCGCCAGCATGCGCGAAAACTCCCAGATCAGGCGGCTTTCACCGGCGAAAAACGCGTCCGAGGTGGTGGCAAGGAAGTCATCGGCCCGTTCTTCGACCAGCAGCGCGTTACGGATCATCGTCAGTTGCTCGTCCAGTGTCAGCCCGTCAAAAAGGCCAAGCGCGGTGTCGAAGGGTTCCAGCGCCTGAATTGGAATGCCTTTCTCGGTGGCTGCGGCCATCAGGCGCTTATCCAGCCCGCCCCCCGTGGCGGCCAACTGCAAGGCACAGGGCGGTATAGACAGCATCATGGACACAAACCAAGGCCGCAGCTTTTCCGCAAGCGAGGAGGGAATTGCGCGTTGTAGCAGGGCCGCCGTCAACGCCTCCCACTCCTCGGACGTCAGGGCCTCTTTCAAGCCGGAGCCTTCCATGGCGAGCATCGCTGCGGGGTCTGTCGCCAGTTTTTGCTGAAGTGCCTTTTCCTGCTCTGGCCCCGCCTCCACCAGCAAGGTTCTCGAATCTTCAAGCAGCGGCAACAGGGTTGCAAGATAGGCGTCATGGCGTGGATCATCGAGATGGAAAGTACCTGTCAGGACAAGCGTTTCCTGGCCGCGGGTGGCCTGCCACAGATTGCCGGTGGCATATGGCGCTGCATGGGCGGCAGAATAAAGCGCGTCTCTTTGTGCTTGCGGCAGTGCCGAAATCAGGTTTTGGCCGACACATTGGGCGGAGGCGAGCGCGGCCATAAGACACCCGAGACAGGCCAAGAAAAACGAACGAAACAGCATGGGGTGGCTCTCCTGACGGGGCGCGGTTGTGGCTCTTTGGGGTAAGATAGGGGGAATGGGCGATGAACGAAAGGCAATCCGAAGAACAGGACCGGAGACATCTTGCCTCGTTACTTCGCCGGACTGCATGCCGGGATGGGCATCGAGGATAAGGTCGAGCAAAGCTGGCGTGCGGAGAGACCGGTCAAATTCTCGTTTCATCCTATCCAGAGGTTACTTGACAGCCTCTGATCTGCTGCCTATCTACAGCATCGTTAGCACTCGCTGATGGTGAGTGATAGCACGACATTAACCTGGAACAAATGGGAGTGTTCTCAGATGGCATTCAAACCGCTGCATGACCGCGTACTGGTTCGCCGCATCGAAGGCGAAGACAAGACCAAAGGCGGGCTGATCATCCCCGACACCGCAAAAGAAAAGCCAGCCGAGGGCGAAGTTATCGCACTGGGCGAAGGCGCGCGCAAGGACAGCGGCGAGCTGATCGCGCCCTCCGTCAAAGTTGGCGACCGCGTGCTGTTCGGCAAATGGTCGGGCACAGAAGTAACGCTGGAAGGCCAAGAGCTTCTGATCATGAAAGAAAGCGACATCATGGGGATCATCGGCTGATAGCCGACGCCGGCTGGTGGGCAATAAATGCGCACCCTACGGACCTTTGAGACGCTTAAACCTGAAATTCAAGACAAACTGGAGCAAGCAAAATGGCTGCTAAGGACGTCAAATTTGATACCGATGCCCGCGACCGGATGTTGCGCGGCGTAAACACTCTTGCCAACGCGGTAAAAGTGACCCTCGGCCCGAAAGGCCGTAACG
>JBFHGI010000140.1:0-6189 GCA_041583175.1 Pseudorhodobacter sp.
ATCATCCTGCCCAGCAGCCGCAATGCGATTTGCCAGCCGGACGGCTGCATTGACATCACCTTGAAAGCCGGGGGCTGAGCCATGACACAGAAAACATCTTCGGTTGCCTATCAGGTCATGTGGAACCGGTTGATCTCGGTCGTGGAGGAACAGGCGCAAGCCCTTGTGCGCACTGCGTTTTCCACGTCGGTGCGCGAAGCGGGCGACCTGTCGGCGGGCGTGTATGACGCCCACGGCCGGATGCTGGCCCAAGCGGTGACAGGCACGCCGGGACATGTGAATGCCATGGCCGATGCCGTGGCCCATTTCATCCGCCGTATCGGGCACGAGAATATGTTTGAAGGGGATACCTACCTGACCAACGACCCGTGGGAAGGCACCGGCCACCTGCATGATATCACGATGGTCACACCGTCTTTTCACAAGGGCGTTCTGGTTGGCTTCTTTGCCTGCACCGCCCATGTTGTCGATATCGGCGGGCGCGGCTTTGGCGCGGATGCGGCCAGCGTTTACGAAGAGGGGCTTTACCTGCCCATCATGAAATTTGCCGAGCGTGGCAAGGTCGATGAAACGCTGCTGCGCATTGTGCGGGGCAATGTGCGCGAGCCGGATCAGCTGGTGGGCGACATGTTCGCGCTGGCCACCTGCAACGACATCGGCCACCGCCGCTTGACCGAGATGATGGCGGAATTCGCGCTGGCCGATCTGGAAGGCATCGCGGGGTTCATTTTCGAAAACTCCCGCCGTGCCACTCTGGAACGGATCAAAGCCTTGCCGCGCACAACGGCGGAAGGGGAAATGACGGTGGACGGGTTTGACGTGCCGATCACGCTGAAGGTGAAGGTGACCGTGCATGAGGATCGCATCGTTTCGGATTTCGCGGGCACATCCGCTGTCGATAAAAAGGGGATCAACTGCCCGCTGGTCTATACCAAGGCCTATGCCTGCTATGCGCTGAAAGTGGCGATTGCGCCGGAAATTCCCAATAACCACGCGTCCTTGTTGCCGTTCGAGGTGACCGCGCCGGAAAACACGATCGTCAACGCCGTGCATCCGGCCCCCGTGGCGCTGCGCCATATCGTCGGGCATTTCGTGCCCGACACGGTGTTCAACGCTTTTGACAAAATCGTTCCCGGTCTGGTGCCTGCCGAAGGGGCAGGGTGCCTGTGCAATTTTCAGGCCAGTTTGCGGCCCCGCAGCGATAGGCCCGTACCCGAGGGCGCGCGGCGCTATGAGGTGTTGACCTTCAACTCCGGCGGTGCCGGTGCGCGGCCGGCGTTTGACGGGATGAATGCAACGGCTTTCCCCTCTGGCGTGATGACCATGCCGATCGAGGCAACGGAACATGCCGGTCCTGTGATTATCTGGCGCAAGGAGCTGCGGCCCGACAGCGGCGGTGCTGGCAAGATGCGCGGCGGCTTGGGGCAGCATATGGAGGTTGGCGCGATGGAGGGCTTTGAGTTCGACATGCAAGCCATGTTCGACCGTGGCGCGCATCCCGCACGCGGGCGGCGCGGGGGTGGCAATGGTGCGGCGACGCTGATCGCACAGGATGACGGCACCAAGATGCACGTGAAGGGCAAACAATTCGTCCCGCACGGGCGCCGCGTCGTTATGGCTTTCCCCGGTGGCGGCGGCTACGGTGCGGCGCAAGAGCGCGACGTAGCGCTGGTGCGCCGCGATCTGGCGCGCGGCTATATCTCGGCCACAACTGCGACCGAGGTGTACGGGCTGGGCCAAAGTGACATCGACGCGGTGGCGGCGGCTGTCGCCAAAGGGGAAGATATTTGAAGCCGGGCCTGACCTTTGTAATCTGCAAGCGGGCTGCATCCGAAGCGCATATGGAATTCACGACACAAGGAAAACCGAAATGAAGAAACTCGTCCTGACAGGTGCCGCTGGCCGCCTTGGCTCTTATCTGCGCGAACCGCTGAGCAAACTCTGCGATGAACTGGTTTCGACGGATATCGTGCCCGAGATCAAGAACCTTAATCCGAATGAACGCTATGTCAGCGCCGATCTGGCGGATCTTGCCGCGATGGAGTCCCTGTTGGAAGGTGCTGATATGGTGGTGCATTTCGGGGCCGTATGTGATGAGGCCCCGTTCGAGACCCTGCTCGGGCCGAATTTCATCGGGGCCTATAACATCTGGGAAGCGGCTTTCCGCAACAAGGTGCGGCGGGTGGTTTATGCCTCTTCCATCCATGCGGTCGGGATGCATAAAAAGACCGATTTCATCGGTATCGATGCCCCGCACCGTCCCGATACGTTCTACGGGCTGGCCAAGTGCTTTGCCGAAGATCTGGCGAGCCTTTACTGGGATAAGCGCGGGATCGAATCCGTGTGCATGCGTATCCTGTCTTGTGCGCAGGTGACCAACCCCCGCGCGGTCGGAAGCTGGCTCAGCTATGATGACCTGATCCAGCTTGTGACCCGAGCGATTGATACGCCTGTCACTGGATTTTCCATCGTCTACGGTGTGTCGAACAATGACCGCGCGCCGGTCGACAACAGCAAGGCGCGGCATCTGGGCTATCACCCCAAGGACAATGCCGAGCAATTCGCCAAGGAAATCTATGCCGCCTCCGGCCCGCTTGACCCGCAAGACGCTGGCAATATGTGCCACGGTGGGCCTTTCGCTTCGGTAGAACTGGGCAATAGCGGCGTGGCGTTCTTGAACCTCAACACCGACGATGTCGCAAAGGGCTAGGTTATGACCAAGGTTGCATTGATCATCGCAGGCGGCAGTGGCATGGGGGCGGATAGTGCGCGGGCGCTGGCGGCTGACGGGTTCAAGGTCGGTATCCTCTCCTCTTCCGGCAAGGGAGAGGCATTGGCCAAGGAGCTTGGTGGCATCGGGGTGACCGGCAGCAACAAATCCACCGCGGATCTGCAAAAGCTGGTCGATGCCGCCATGGAAAAATGGGGCCGGATTGATGCGCTGGTCAATTCCGCGGGCCACGGACCCCGCGCCCCGGTGTTGGAACTGACCGACGAGGATTGGCACGAAGGGATGGAGGTTTATTTCCTTAACGCGGTGCGGGCCGCGCGGCTGGTCACGCCGATCATGCAGGCCCAAGGCGGCGGCGCGATCGTGAACATCTCGACCTTTGCCGCCTTTGAACCGAACGCCGTTTTCCCGACCAGCGGCGTGATGCGGGCAGGGCTGGCGGCCTTTACCAAACTCTTTGCAGATAAATACGCCGCAGAGAATATTCGGATGAACAATGTCTTGCCCGGTTTCATCGACAGTTTGCCGGAAAAGGAAGAGTTTCGCACCATGATCCCGATGGGGCGCTACGGCAATTCGCTGGGAGAGATTGCCTCGGTGGTCGCGTTTCTCGCGTCGCCGGGGGGCGCGTATATCACGGGGCAAAACATCCGCGTCGACGGCGGGATCACGCGCTCTGTCTAAGGCGGCGGTTTCCTTGGGAAATGGCAGGGTACGAATGGTTCGCGCCCACTTGACCAAAACCGTGCCATAGGTCAAACCGCGCGGATGGTGCCATTAGAAACCCTTGCCCAAATCAGCCAGCGCTTCGAGTTTCTTGAAGCGAAGCTTTCGGCTGGCGCGCCGCCGGCCGAGATTGCCAAGTTGAGCCGTGAGTATGGCGACCTGAAACCGGTCGTGACGGAAATCGACGCCTACCGCCGCGCGCTCGATGATCTGGCCGAGGCAGAGGTGATGTTGGCCGACCCCGAAATGCGCGCCTTGGCCGAAGAGGAAATTCCCGGTCTGCGTGAGCGGATCGCAGAGATGGAAGCCGGGCTACAAATGGCGCTGTTGCCCAAAGATGCAGCCGACGCCCGCCCTGCCATTCTGGAAATCCGTCCCGGCACGGGTGGGGACGAGGCCGCGCTCTTCGCCGGCGATCTGTTGTCCATGTACCGCCGCTATGCCGAGAACAAAGGCTGGACCTTTGAAATTCTGGAGCTTCAGGAAAGCGATCTGGGCGGAATTCGGGAGCTTACAGCCCATGTTCAAGGCGAAGGCGTTTTCGCCCGCATGAAATACGAATCCGGTGTGCATCGCGTGCAGCGCGTGCCGGAAACCGAAAGCGGCGGGCGGGTGCATACTTCGGCGGCCACGGTAGCGGTATTGCCCGAGGCCGAGGAGGTGGATATCGACATCCCCGCCTCGGACATCCGGATTGATACGATGCGGGCCAGCGGGGCAGGCGGGCAGCACGTCAACACCACCGATAGCGCCGTTCGCATTACCCATCTGCCCACAGGCATCATCGTGGTCTCGGCCATGAAATCGCAGCATCAGAACCGCGTCGCTGCGATGCAGGTCCTGCGCGCGCGGCTGTATGAGGCGGAACGTGAACGCGTGGATGCCGAACGCTCCGCCAGCCGCAAGAGTCAGGTCGGCTCGGGCGACCGGTCAGAGCGTATCCGCACCTATAACTTCCCGCAGGGCCGCATGACGGACCACCGCATCAACCTGACGCTCTATTCGCTGGGGCAGATCATGGCGGGCGACCTCGACCCGATTATCGACGCGCTGATTTCCGATGATCAGGCCCGCAAGCTGGCCGAGATGGAATGACCACGCTGTTGGCGGCGCGTCGTGCGGCCATCGCACAATTGGAAGCGGCGGGAATTGATGCGCCCTCGCAGGATGTGTCTGCGCTTCTGGCCTATGTGCTGGGGGTTGAGCGCGGCGCGCTTGCGCTGATTGGCCCGCAGACAGAGCTGACACGCGACCAAGCGATCCGGTTGCACCAGGCCATTGCCAAACGCGCCACTCATCAACCCATCAGCCAGATCACAGGTCAGCGGCTGTTCTGGGGCCGCAGCTTTACGGTGACCCCCGATGTGCTTGACCCACGCCCTGAGACCGAAACTCTGATCGCCGCAGCGCTGGCACAGCCCTTTACCCGAGTGCTTGACCTTGGCACCGGAACAGGCTGCATCCTGCTATCCTTGCTGGCTGATCGGGCCGCAGCCACGGGCATCGGCGTTGATCTTTCCGCCGCAGCGCTTGCCGTGGCGCAAGGCAATGCAGACCGGCTGGGGCTTGGTGCGCGCACCCAGTTCGTACAATCCGATTGGTGCGATCAGGTGCAGGGCCAGTTTGATCTGATTGTCTCCAATCCGCCCTATATTGCCGCTGACGAAATGCCCGGCCTCGCCAAGGATGTGCGGGAATGGGAGCCGCATCTTGCCCTGACACCGGGTGGCGACGGCTTGGTGCCTTACCGCATCATCGCCCGCCAGGCGCCCTTGCATCTTGCCTCCGGCGGCCGGTTGCTTGTGGAAATCGGTCCGACGCAGGCCGATGCCGTCTCTGGCTATTTTGCGGGTCAGGGTCTGACGGGAATCACTACCTTGCAGGATATGGACGGTCGTGACAGGGTTGTTTGTGCGGAAAAGCCCTGAGCATGGGGTTTTCAACAGATTTCTTGCCGAAAATCCGCCGAAAAATACTGTTTCACGAATAATTCCCTTGTGCAATTCGGGTAACCACGGATAAACACTCCTTGTGCAAGACGTTTTGTATGTCGGGGAAACTCGGGCTCTGCCCTGCACACAATGCCAAAAATACTCGGACCGACCCGCCCTCTGGGCATCATGCTTGCTCAGAACATGGGCGTCCGGGCTTAGCCAGATTGATCTGGACAAAGGACAAGATGAGATCTTCCAAGTCCCGCTCGCGTTCGAAATCGAACCGCCCGCGCACCCTCGGTAACATCACAAACCGTGTCTTCGACAGCTCCGGCCCCGAAGGCAAGGTACGTGGCACGCCGCAGCAAATCATTGACAAATACCTGATTCTGGCCCGCGATGCACAGCTGTCGAATGACCGCGTCAACGCCGAGAATTTCTTGCAACACGCCGAGCATTATACCCGAATGCTCAGTGAAGCGATGCGGGAGATGCAGGCCGAACAGGACCAGCGCCGCCAGAATGACAATCAGAACGGTCAGGGCGGCCAGAATGGCCAGAACAACCAAGGTGGAAACCAGCAGCGCGACTATCAGCAACGCGACCGTGGGGGCGACCAGCAACCCGATCTGCGTGACGATAGCGGGCGCGACGACAACAACCGCGATGATCGTGGCGACAGCCGGCGCGAAGAGCGGACTGAAAACCGCCGTGATAGCCGGAATGAGAACCGGAACGATTCTCAACGTGACACCCCGCGCGAAGATCGCCAGAATGATCGGCGCAATCGTCAGCTAC
>JBFHGI010000141.1:0-6187 GCA_041583175.1 Pseudorhodobacter sp.
CCAAGCCGTTGACCGAAAGTTCAGCGATGGGCAAGTAAAGCTGCATAAGAGGGAAATCAACGCTGTGTTTTCGGGTAAGTAGGACGATGCGCCAAAGACGCGACGCATTCGGGCGGGGTCGGTATTCCTTGAAATTGCGCCGCTTGATCAGCGTTGTCAAACCCTGTTCAGGGGGCAAGGTGCGGGTGTGCTGAAATTGATCCTGATTTGCGCAGCCCGTAGGGCCTAGTGCATGTCACGTAGCGCCGCGCGCAAGATTTTTTCCAGTTTCGCCGCACCCAGCGGCGCCATGGCCTTGGTATGCTCATGGCTGATGTTCTCGTCCGACAGGCCAGCGGCCATATTGGTGATGGTTGAAATGGCGACGGCTTTCAGCCCGAGAAACCGCGCCAGAATCACTTCGGGCACTGTGCTCATGCCAACTGCGTCGCCGCCGAGGATTTTGATCGCGCGGATTTCGGCCGGGGTTTCAAAACTCGGGCCGGAATACCACGCATAAACCCCTTCGGGCAGCGGGATGCCACAGGCCTTGGCAGCGGTTTTCAAGGCGACCCGCAAGGCCGGATCATGCGCGTCTTTCATTGGCACGAAACGCGCATCCGTCTTTTCCCCGATCAAGGGGTTGAGGCCAGAGAAGTTGATGTGATCCGACAAAAGCATCAAATCGCCGGGCTGGATATCAGGACGCAGCGAGCCTGCGGCGTTCGTGGCAATCAACGCCTCCGCCCCCAAGGCGCGCAGCACCTCCAGCGGCAGGCGCATCGCGGCCGGATCGCCACTTTCATAGTAATGTGCCCGCCCACCGAACACGGCGACGCGCACACCTTCCAGATCTCCGATCACTAGCTTGGGGTTATGCCCTGATACGCTCGCATGCGGAAAGCCGGGCAACTCGGCATATGGAATGGCAACCCCGTCTACCGCCTCGGCCAGATGTCCAAGACCGGAACCGAGGATCAGCCCCAGTTTGACGGGGGCGTTTCCAGCGCGTTCGCGGATAAGGGTCGCCAGCGCCTCAGCGTTCTTTGACATAGGGCTCTCCTCCTGCGGATGGAGGGCGCGCTTTGCCGATGAAGCCAGCAAGGATGACGACCGTGATAATATAGGGCAACGCCTGCACGAATTGCGAAGGAATGGCGAAAAGACCAAGATCAATGCTGGGGAAGCGGTTGCCGACGGCTTCGAGAAAGCCGAAAAGCAGGGTCGCCCCAAGCGCGTACCAAGGCCGCCACTTCGCAAATATCAGGGCCGCAAGCGCGATGAACCCACGCCCAGCCGTCATTTCCTTACCGAAACCTGCCGCAAGGCCAAGCGCCAGATAGGCCCCTGCAAGCCCGCAGAGCACACCGCAAATCGCGACCGCGCTATAACGGATGCCAATCACTGAAACCCCTGCCGTATCCACTGCCGCCGGGTTTTCCCCCACCGCCCGCAGCCGCAGGCCAAAGCGTGTGCGATAGAGCAGCCAGGCGGAGGCAGGAACACAAGCCACCGCCAGATAAACCAGCGCGGAATGGCCCGAGATCAGCTCGGCATAGATCGGGCCCAGAAAGGGTATGGGGGCGATGGCATCGGCAAAGGGCAGGGTGATCGGCCCGAAGCGGCCCTCCCCCGTCAAGGGCGGTGTGCGCCCGCCAAGGCCAAACCACTTCTGCCCCAAAAGCACCGTCAGCCCCGAGGCGAGAAAGTTGATCGCCACGCCGGAAATCAGCTGATTGCCACGGAAGGTGATCGAGGCAAGGCCATGAATCCCTGACAGCAGCAGCGAGGCGAAAATCCCCGCGAGGACACCAAGCCAGACAGACCCGGTGACTGCCGCTACCGATGCCGACAGGAAGGCTGCCGCCAGCATTTTGCCTTCCAGCCCGATATCGAACACGCCCGCGCGTTCGGAAAACAAGCCAGCGAGGCAGGCAAAGAGCAGCGGCGTCGCAAGCCGCACCGTGCTGTCCAGAATCTGGATAAGGGTCGCGAAATCCATCACGCTTTCCCCCTTTGCAGCAACAGGAACAGGCTTTCGACCGGTTTGCGGACCATGTTATCCATCGCACCCGTGAACAGGATGACCAGCGCCTGAATGACGATGATCAACTCTCGCGGGATCGTCGTCCATAGCGCCAGCTCCGCGCCGCCTTGGTAGAGGAAGCCAAAGAGGATCGCGGCCAGCAGCACGCCCACCGGATGGCTGCGCCCCATCAGGGCCACGGCGATGCCGATGAAACCCGCGCCTTCGACCGAGTTCAGCAGCAAGCGCTGTGCCTCTCCCATCACGGTGTTGATCGCCATCATCCCCGACAGCCCGCCCGAGATCAGCATGGCATACATGGTGATCTTGACCGGATTGATACCGGCATAGACGCTGGCTTTCTCGGATTTCCCGAAGGCGCGCAGCTGATAGCCTAGCCGCGTGCGCCACATCAGCAACCACACGCCCACGCAGGCCACCAAGGCGATCAGCAAGCTGATATTGGCGGGGTTGCGGTTGTTGAACGGAATGCCCACCAGCGCCAGAATATCGCCCAGACGGGGCAGCTTCAGCGCAGGATCAAAGCGGGCAGAGGCGGTATCCATCGCACCTGTGGGCCGCAAGACCGTCACCAGAACATAGATCATCAACGCGGCGGCGATATAGTTGAACATGATGGTGGTAATCACCACATGGCTGCCGCGCTTGGCTTGCAAATAGGCCGGAATGGCTGCCCAAGCAGCCCCGAACAGTGCCGCCATAGCAGCCGCTCCGATCAGTGCAAGCGACCAATGCGGCCACGGCACGAACAGGCAGGCCAGCGCCACGCCAAGGCCACCAAGGCTTGCCTGACCCTCACCGCCGATATTGAAGAGACCCGCTTGAAACGCGACAGAAACCGCCAAGCCGGTAAAGATGAAATTGGTGGAATAATACAGCGTATAGCCCCAGCCATAGGTGGAGCCCAACGCCCCCGTCACCATCAGCTTCATCGCGGCAACCGGGTCTTCGCCAATCGCCAGAATGACGATGCCCGAAATCACAAAGGCAATCACCAGGCTGATAAGCGGGACCAGAACGGCATCGGCCCATTTCGGCATTGCTGTCATTGCGCCACCCCCGCCATCAGCAAGCCCAATTCACGCTCATTTGTCGTTGCCGGGTCACGCTCGCCCATCAGCTGGCCGTCAAACATCACTGCGATCCGGTCCGAAAGGCTCATGATCTCATCCAATTCGACCGAGACAAGCAGCACGGCTTTGCCCGCGTCGCGCAAGGCCACGATCTGCTTGTGAATAAATTCAATCGCGCCGATATCGACGCCGCGTGTCGGCTGGCCGATCAGCAGCAAATCGGGGTTGCGGTCCATCTCGCGTGCGACGACGATCTTTTGCTGGTTCCCGCCGGAAAAGCTTTTGGCGGCCAGTGTCGGAATGGGCGGGCGCACGTCATAGCGTTCCATCTTGGATACGGTATCGGCGCGGATGGCGTCATTATCCATAAGCAGCGCAGATTTCTGATACTCCGGCGCATGGTGATAGCCGAAAGCCACGTTTTCCCAAGCGGTAAAATCCATGATCAGGCCCAGGTGCTGCCGGTCCTCGGGCACATGGGCGATGCCGCGTGCGCGGCGGGTCTGGCCATCGGCAGCGGCGTTCAGCGCAATCTCCTGTCCGTTAACGCGCACGGTGCCGGTGCCGCGCGCAATGCCGCCCAGAACTTCCAGCAGTTCGGATTGACCGTTGCCCGCCACGCCGGCGATGCCCAGAATCTCGCCTGCGCGGATGGTCAGGGAAATGCCTTTCAGGCGCTCCACTCCCGCCTCATCGCGCACGCGCAGGTTTTCCACCTCCAGAACCATCTTGCCCGGCGTTGCTGGTTTTTTCTCGACCGAGAGCAGAACCTTACGACCCACCATTAACTCGGCCAGTTCCTCGGGGCTGGTGTCTTTGGTTTTGACGGTCGCTGTCATCTGCCCGCGCCGCATCACGGACACGGTATCGGTGATTTCCATAATCTCGCGCAGTTTGTGGGTGATCAGGATCACGGTCTTGCCCTGATCCTTCAACCCGTTCAGAATACGGAACAATTGGTCAGCCTCGGCAGGCGTCAGAACACCCGTCGGCTCATCCAGAATCAGGATATCGGCTTGCCGGTACAGCGCTTTCAAAATTTCGACCCGCTGCTGATGGCCGACAGAGAGGTCTTCGATCACAGCGTCGGGGTCTACGTCCAGCTCATATTCCTGCGCCAGTTTTTGCAGGGACTCGCGCGCTTGCGCCATGGCGCCGCGCAGCATGGCACCGCCTTCGGCACCGAGGATCACGTTTTCCAACACCGTAAAATTCTGCACCAGCTTGAAATGCTGAAACACCATGCCGATACCGGCGCGAATGGCGCTCTGGCTATCGGGGATAGGGGTCAAATTGCCGGAGATATAAATCTCGCCCGCGTCGGCTTTGTAGAATCCGTAAAGGATCGACATCAGCGTTGATTTGCCTGCGCCATTCTCGCCGATGATCCCGTGGATGGAGCCTTTGGCAACCTTGATGGAGATATCCTTATTAGCCTGCACCGGGCCAAAAGCTTTGGATATCCCGCGCAACTCGATCGCCAGCGGGGCGGAGGAGGGGGCGGCAGCTTCCTGCCGCCCCGAGTTTGTCCCGTCTGACATTTAGAACGTCAGGGCAGGGCAGGTTTCATCCGACATATAGTCGTGAACAGCCAGTTCACCTGCCGAAATCTTGGCGGAGGCCGCATCGACTGCTGCCTTCATCTCATCGGAAACCAGGTCTGCGTTATTTTCATCCAGCGCGTAGCCGACACCGCCCGCCGTCAGGTCCATCACGTTGATTCCGGTGGTCATTTCGGTGCCTTCCATGAAGGCGCTGTAGACGGCGTTGTCCACACGCTTGAGCATGGAAGTCAGGACTTTGCCCGGATGCAGGTAGTTCTGGTTGCTGTCCACGCCGATCGACAGGATGCCTTCATCGGCTGCTGCTTGCAGAACACCCAGACCAGTGCCGCCTGCTGCCGCATAGATCACATCCGCGCCTTGGCTTTTCTGCGCCTTGGCCAGTTCGCCACCCTTCACAGGGTCATTCCACGCCGCTGGGGTGCTGCCCGTCATGTTGGCGATTACGGTTGCGTCAGGGTTCACGGCTTTCACGCCTTGGGCATAACCGCAGGCGAATTTGCGGATCAGCGGGATATCCATGCCGCCGACAAAGCCTACAGTGCCGGTTTTCGACGCCATCGCGGCCATCATGCCCACAAGGTAGGAGCCCTGCTCTTCGGTAAACACAACCGATTTTACGTTGGGCTGATCAACCACCATGTCGATAATGGCGAATTTGGTTTCGGGGAAATCGGGGGCGACCTGGCTCAGCACATCGCCAAAGGCAAAGCCTGTCATGACAACCGGGTTGGCACCCGATTCAGCCAGGCGGCGCAGTGCCTGCTCGCGCTGCGCTTCGGATTGCATTTCCAGTTCCTTGTAGGACCCGCCGGTTTCCTTGGCCCAACGCTGCGCGCCTTCATAGGCTGCCTCGTTGAAGGATTTGTCGAACTTGCCGCCCAGATCGAAGATCAGCGCGGGGTCGGCCGCAGCCATGCCAGCGGTCAGCGCGAGGGTCGCTGTGGCAGCAGCGAGGTGTTTCATGAGGCTCATACTATCGTCTCCCGATTGGTTTTTGCCACCACAAGAATCCCCCTGTGGCGGGGCGGTGGAGTGTCTCCAAATTAGGGCGGGTTTGCCCGAGGGGGTCAATAGGTATTTGCATAGGATGCGGACGCGATCTGGCCGCTTGGTCAAGTTTTGGGCAATTTTCGAGGCTGTCGTTGCGTCAGTTCGGGACTACCAGCGATCTGGTCATCACCAAAGCATCGAGGCGCTGGCCGTCCGGCCCTTCAAAATAGCCTTTGCGGCGACCGGACTGGAGATAACCCAATGAAAGATAAAGTGATCTGGCGGCGATATTGTCCTCGGCAACTTCCAGAAACGCGGCTTCGGCGCCCATATCCTGCGCCTTCGCCGCAAAAGACTGCATAAGGTGGCGGGCAAAACCTTGCCTGCGCGCAGCGGGGGCCACGGCGAGGGTCAGCACTTCGGCCTCGCCGGCGATGGCGCGACCCAGCACGAAGCCGCGATCATCACCTAGTAAAAAAACGCCCGTTCCGCTCAAGAGTGACGCAAACTCAGCTTCGGACCAGGGGCGCGGG
>JBFHGI010000142.1:0-6149 GCA_041583175.1 Pseudorhodobacter sp.
GCGATCGATCACGCAATTCTTCAGCTCGGCCTTACGGTTGACCACCACATCCGGCAGCGCCACCACATATTCAAGGCTCGAAAAACTATGCGTCCGGCATCCGGTGAACAAAAGACTGTTGGAGACAGACGACCCCGAGACAATGCAATCACCCGCCACCAGCGACGACACAGCAGAGCCACGCCGATCTGCCTCATCATGGATGAATTTCGCAGGCGGCTTGATTTCCGCATAGGTCCAGATCGGCCATTTATTGTCGTAGAGATCCAGCTTGGGCACGAAATCGGTCAAGTCGATATTCGCCTGCCAAAAGGCATCGATCGTACCGACATCGCGCCAATATGGCTCGGTTTCCAGGCCAGAGGTGACACAGCTTTCCGAGAACCGATGCGCCATCGCCTTGCCGCTCTTCACGATGTAGGGGATCAGGTCATTGCCGAAGTCATGGCTGGAATTGGGGTCCTCGGCATCGCGGATCAACAAATCGCGCAGGAAATCCCAGTTGAAAACATAGATCCCCATCGAGGCGAGAGCCGAACTGGGGTCGCCGGGCATATGGGGCGGCTGACTCGGCTTTTCCAGAAATGCGGTGATGCGCAGATCCTGGTCGACATCCATCACACCAAAGGCGCTTGCCTCGGTCAGCGGCACCGTCAAACAGCCGATGGTGACATCCGCACCAGTTTCCACATGCTGTTGCAGCATGATCTCATAGTCCATCTTATACACATGGTCGCCAGCAAGAATGACCACATATTTGACGCCATAGCTATCAACGATATCAATGTTTTGCGTCACGGCATCAGCCGTGCCCAAGTACCATTTGTTCTCGGCAACGCGCTGGGATGCGGGCAGGATATCCAGATATTCATTGCGCTCCGCCCGGAAAAACCCCCAGCCGCGTTGCATATGGCGGATCAGGCTATGCGCCTTGTACTGCGTGGCAATCGCCATTTTGCGGATACCAGAGTTCAGCGCGTTCGACAGCGCAAAGTCGATGATGCGTGTTTTACCGCCAAAATAGACGGCTGGCTTGGCGCGTTTGTCGGTGAGTTCTTTCAACCGACTACCGCGCCCGCCTGCCAGCACAAAGGCCATAGCCTGTGACGATAGCCTTTGGTTCGTTCTTGGTTGCATGGGTTCTCCCCTCCCCTGGATTTCTGACCCGATTTCGGGACTATATTTTGGCCGGCTTGAAAAAGATTGTTGAGAGCGGTGGCAATGTGATCATTGCCGATTGTGGCTGGTTGTGGCTCTGCTGGGCGTCGGTTGTCACACCGCCCATGTTGCCGCGGTTGCCTCCGCCATAGATGCCAGCATCGGTGTTCAGCACCTCATCCCATGTGCCAGCGACTGGCAGACCCAGCCGGATGCGGCGCTCAACGGGGGTGAAATTGCAAACGACCGCCACAGGCGCGTCCTCCTTGGCGCCGTGTCTGATAAACGCATAGGTGGAGCCATCCGCATCCTCGGCCGAAATCCACTCGAACCCTTGAGGCCGCGTGTCATGCAGATATAGCGCGGGTGTTTCACGATAGAGCTTGTTCAGATCGCGGACCAAGGATTGCACGCCCTGATGCGGCGCGGCATCCGCCCCTTCGAGCACATGCCAATCAAGGCTACGGGCATGGGCCCACTCGCCCCATTGGGCAAACTCGCAGCCCATGAACAACAGCTTCTTGCCCGGATGCCCCCACATGAAACCGTAATAGGCCCGCAGGTTAGCGAATTTCTCTGGCGCCGCCCCCGGCATTTTAGCGATCATCGAGCCTTTGCCATGCACCACCTCGTCATGGCTGATCGGCAGGATAAAGTTTTCCGAAAACGCGTAATGGAGGCCAAAAGTCATCTGGTGATGATGGTGTTTGCGGTAGATCGGATCGCGCTCCATGTAGGACAGCGTGTCATTCATCCAGCCCATGTTCCACTTGAAACCAAAGCCAAGCCCACCGTGATCCACAGGGCGCGACACGCCGGGAAAGGCGGTGCTTTCCTCGGCCACGGTCATCACGCCTTCGCATTCGCCGTAAGCAGTGATGTTCATGTTTTGCAGCAGGGCAATCGCCTCGTAATTCTCGCGCCCGCCATCGCGGTTCGGCACCCACTGCCCCGCCTCGCGGCTGTAATCACGGTAAAGCATCGAGGCCACAGCATCGACGCGCAGCCCGTCGAGGTGGTATTCTTCCAGCCAGTACAAAGCGTTGGAGATCAGGTAATTGGCCACCTCGGTGCGACCATAATTGAAGATCAGCGTATTCCAGTCTTGGTGGAACCCCTCACGCGGGTCGGCGTGTTCGTAAAGCGGCGTGCCGTCAAAGCGGCCAAGCCCGTGCGCGTCCGATGGAAAATGCCCCGGCACCCAATCCAGCAATACGCCGATGCCAGCCCTATGCGCGGCATCAATGAAGGCCCGGAGTTCCGGCGGCGTGCCGTGGCGGATGGTGGGCGCAAACAGGCCCACGGGCTGATAGCCCCATGAACCATCAAACGGATATTCCGAAATTGGCATCAACTCTATATGCGTGAACCCCATCTCGGTGACATAGGTGACGAGTTGATCGGCGAGTTCATCGTAGCTAAGCATCCGGTCACCCGGCGCGCGGCGCCAACTGGCCAGATGCACCTCATAGACCGAGATCGGTGCATCGACGTTCTGCGCGGACCCGCGCTTCTGCATCCAGCCGGCATCCTGCCATTCGGCTCCGCGCAAATCGCGCACGATCGAGGCATTGGCTGGCGGATGCTCCGAGCCATAGCCGACAGGATCGGCTTTCAGCGGCATCACCGCCCCGTCAGGGCTGCGGATTTCGAACTTATAGGCGGTGCCTTCGGTCAATTCCGGGATAAATATCTCCCAAACACCGGTCGGGCCGCGCCTGCGCATCGGCGCGCGCCGCCCGTCCCAGACGTTGAAATTACCCACCACCGAGACGCGCTGCGCATTGGGTGCCCAGACAGCAAAATGCACACCGCTGACGCCTTCATGCACCATCAGATGCGCCCCAAGCACCTGCCAGAGGCGCTTATGGGTGCCCTCGCCCAGCAAATATTCATCCATCTCGCCCAAGACAGGGCCGAAACGAAAGGGGTCTTCAAACTCCCATTCCGCATCGCTGCCTTTGGCCTGCAAACGATAAGCGACCCGTTCGGGCAGATCAGCAGTGAAAAAACCGGGAACGCCCTTATAGGCGCTGGCCTCGAGGCTTGCCGTCTCGGTCGCCACCACAAGGCTTTCGGCCCCCGGCACAAAGGCCCGCAATTGCCATGTTTTGCCAATAGGATGCAGACCCAGAACAGAAAAAGGGTCCCCATGCGTGCCTTGCGCGATAGCGCGCGCCGTGTGGATCGAAAGCGCTTGGGTCGTGGCGTTATCAGCAGGCATCAAAACTCCTTACAAGGCGTGTCGGCTTACAAGGCGGGTTCTATCGACCATATATCAGCCATATAGCCACGGATTGTCCGATCGGACGAGAAAAATCCCGATCGGGCTGTATTCAGGGCTGCCATGCGCAACCAATGCTCGCGCTGGGCATAGGCGGTATCGACTTTGGCCTGCGCGGCGAGATAGGCGTCGAAATCAGCCGCGACGAGGAAATAGTCGTGATGCCAGACCCGATGCACCAGACCATGATAGCGGTCTGTCTGATCGGGCGAGAACTGGCCTTCGGCAATCGCCTGCAACACGTCTTGCAGGGCGGGACTGGCCTCGATCGCCGCGCGCGCGTGGTCAGGGTTCTCGCGGCGCTTTACCACCTCTTCGGCGGTCAGACCAAAGAGGAAGAAATTTTCGGCGCCGACATGTTCAAGTATTTCGACATTGGCCCCGTCCAGCGTGCCAATCGTCGGCGCGCCATTCATCATGAACTTCATATTCCCGGTGCCGGACGCTTCCTTTCCTGCCGTCGAGATCTGTTCGGACAGGTCAGAGGCGGGAATAAGCCGTTCCGCCATCGAGACGTTATAATTGGCCGGGTAGACGACTTTCAGCAAGTCGCCGACTTCGGGATCATTATTAACAACGGTCGCCACGTCGTTGATAAGATGAATTATTTCCTTCGCAACCGCATAGCCGGGCGCAGCCTTGCCGCCAAAGATTTTCACGCGCGGCACCCAGTTGCCTTGCGGGTTGGCCTTGATTGCCTGATAGCGCGCGATGGTTTCCAGAATGTTCAAAAGCTGGCGCTTGTATTCGTGAATACGTTTGATCTGCACGTCGAACAGCGCGTCCGGATTAACTGACACGCTACATTCACGGGCGAGCCAATCGGTCAGTGCAGCCTTGTTCTGACGCTTTGCAGCATCAAAGCCGGCGCGGAAACCTGCGTCGTCGATATGCGGTTCCAGCCCTTTGAGGCGATCAAGATCATCCTCCCAACCTGCGCCAATGGTTTCGGTGATCAGGCCCGACAATGGCCGGTTGGCCATCCGCAGCCAGCGACGCGGGGTCACGCCATTGGTCTGGTTGATGATACGGCCGGGGTGCAGCTTGTTTAACTCTGGGAACAGGTTTTGCTTCACCAGATCGGAATGCAGCGCCGAGACACCGTTGACATGATGGGCGGTGATGAAGGCAAGTTCACCCATCCGCACTTCATGATGTTTGACAATACCAACATAATGCGGGCGTTTCGGATGCGCCTTTTGATGGGCAGCATCAATACGCTCGACAATCTGCATATGGCGCGGCAGCACGGTGCCGAAGGTGAATGTTGCCCATTTCTCGAGAGCTTCTGGCAACAAAGTGTGGTTTGTATAGCCAAGGCAGGCCTGCGCTGTGGGCAACGCCTCGTCAAATGCCATCCCATGTTCATCGACCAGCAGGCGGATCAGTTCCGGCCCCGCAATGGCTGGGTGGGTATCGTTCATCTGGATGGCGACATGGTTGGGCAAAGCGCGGATATCCAGCCCCGCAGCGATGTGGCGGCGCAGGATGTCTTGCAACGCGGCAGAGGTCAGGAAAAATTCCTGTTTCAGGCGCAGTTCCTTGCCCTGATAGGTCGTGTCATCGGGGTAGAGTACGCGGCTAAGGGTGCGGGCCAGCGCCTCCGGTTCCGCCGCGGCGGCATAGTCACCACGATTGAACCGCTCCAGATCAAAGAGCGTCGTCGGCTTGGCCCCCCAGAGCCGCAGCGTGTTCGCCCATTTTCCTTGCCAGCCCACAACAGGCATATCATGTGCCGAGGCGATAACGGTTTCACCCGGCACCCAGAGATCGCCCTCCATATGGCCCTTGAAGGGGATGGTATAGGCCGCCTCGGGGCGCTCAAATTCCCATGGATTGGGCTGCGACAGCCAGTCTTCGGGCGTTTCAACCTGAAAGCCACCTTCAAAACGCTGGCGGAACAACCCGTGTTCATAGCGGATGCCATAGCCGTAGGCGGGGCAGCCCACAGTAGCCATGCTTTCCATAAAGCAAGCGGCCAAGCGGCCAAGACCGCCATTGCCAAGCGCTGCGTCCGGTTCATCCTCAATCAGGCTGCGGTAATCCTGTCCATTGGCGGCCATGACGGCGCGGGCCTCTTCATCGAGGCCAAGATTCATCGCGGCATCTTCCAGGATGCGCCCGATCAGAAACTCCATCGACAGGTAATAGACCCGCTTGCGTCCCTCGGCCCAAGTGCGGCGGGTAGACGCAAACCACGGCCCCACAATCCGGTCCCGAATGGCAAAAGACAGCGCCATCCGCCAATCATAGCGGCTGGCATGGGCCGTATCCTTGCCCAACGTATATGTCAGATGGCGCAGGACATCACTGCCAAGGCCTTCGGATTTGAACATCAGATCGGGGGACTGGATGGATTTGGTGGGCGTGTTCACTGAGTCGTCCTGACAATTTTAGGGCCCTTACTGGGGCAATCGCTGGTTTCGCCAAGAGTGGCCTCAAGGCCCCGTTTCAACAAGGGCGCAACTGCTTGCCCAATTGAAAACCGCAGCTCTAAAGTGGGAATTACCTACATGATAGCGCTAACAATAGCAACTGGAAACGGCAAATGCATGTTTTATGGGCGGCTTTGCGCAACTGATCTAGATCAAGTCTTGGCGGAGCTGCCTCGTCTATACTTTTCGGTAATCATAACACGGATGACACGTATGAGATTGACGATACGGACGAATCTGGCGATGCGGACTTTGATGTTTTGCGCTGTAAA
>JBFHGI010000143.1:0-6138 GCA_041583175.1 Pseudorhodobacter sp.
ATGACAGTGTGATCGGGATGGAAAAGCTGGAACCCATGCGCCGCTTTATCACCGGCATGCCCAAGGCACGGTTTGAGCCTGCGGCGGGGCCTGCTACCCTGTCGGGCGTCTATGTCGAAACCGATGACAAGACGGGCCGGGCGACCAAGGTGGCGATGATCCGCATCGGCGGGCGGCTACAAGAGGCGCGGCCATAGCCGCGCCCGTTCCATGAAAAGCCGATGCGCTGCTGAATCTTTGCGCAAAATCAGCAGGCTCCGCCCCTGTTTCTGTATCGGTAAGCGTTTGGCAAAGCTGTAATGCGCGTTTTGACCTATGGGTTTGCACCGCTGTGATGGTAAAGAGTGCAGTGAGACCGTAGCGCCTTTGCGCTGCGCGACGTGGCATAGGGGAAAACATCAGTGTTCGGATTGGAACTTAGCCAAACCTTTCAAGCCTATGCGGCCATTGCGATCCTTGTGGGCATGTTGGCTTTGTTCGTGCGCGAGGTTTTCCCCGTCGAGGTGACGGCGCTGGCAGGCGCGGCGCTGATGCTGGTCCTGGGTATATTGCCGCAAGATGACGCGCTGCGCGTGCTGTCCAATCATGCGCCGTGGACGATTGCCGCGATGTTTGTGATCGTGGGGGCCTTGGTCCGTACAGGTGCGCTGGACTGGGTGACGCGCCTTGCCGTGCGCAACGTCGAAGCGAGACCGGTGGTGACGCTGGCCGCGCTGACGGTTGCCATCATTCTGATGTCGGCAATCATGAACAATACGCCGATCGTGGTTGTGATGATTCCGGTCTTCATGCAACTGGCCAAACAGTTGAAGATGTCTGCGTCCAAGGTCATGATTCCGCTGTCTTATCTGGCGATTTTTGGTGGAACGATTACCTTGATCGGCACCTCGACCAATCTTTTGGTGGATGGTGTGGCGCGCGATCTGGGAATGGAGCCGTTCGGCATTTTCGATATTTCGCCCTTGGGGCTGGTGATGTCGGCAATCGGGGTTTTGTATCTGTTCCTCTTCGCCCGCAAGGCACTGCCGAACCGCGATAGCATGGGGATGCTGCTGGGTGACCGGTCCAAAATGAAATTCTTTACCGAGGTGGCGGTGCCAGAGGATTCGGCGCTGATTGACCAAAAGGTGATGGACGTCGATCTGTTCAAGCGCGACTCCATGCGCGTGATCGACGTGTTGCGCGGGGATGCCAGTTTGCGCCGCGCACTTGCAGGGGTGGAGTTGCAGGCGGGTGATCGTGTGGTGCTGCGCACGCCGATGTCCGAGGTTCTGGCCCTGAAAGACAGCAAGGACTTGCGGCAGGTGGACAAGCTGTCCTCGGTGCAGACCGAAACGGTCGAGGTGCTGATCACACCCGGTTGCCAGATGGTCGGTCGCTCGCTCGGGTCTTTGCGGTTGCGGCGGCGGTATGGGGTGTACCCGCTGGCGGTGCATCGGCGGAACCAGAATATCGGGCGGCAGCTGGATGACCTTGTGGTGCAGGTCGGGGATACGCTTTTGCTAGAAGGCGCTGCGGCGGATATCCAGCGCCTTGCCGTGGATATGGATCTGGTCGATATCACCCAACCGTCCGAGCGGGCCTTCCGGCGGCGGCACGCGCCCATTGTGATCGCGGTGCTGGCGGCGGTGGTCGGGCTTTCGGCGCTGAACGTGGCACCCATTGTAATCCTGTCGCTGATTGGGGTGGCAATCGTGCTGGTCACGCGTTGCATCGACGCGGATGAGGCTTTTGCCTTTATCGAGGGGCGCTTGCTGGCGTTGATTTTCGCGATGCTGGCGGTGGGGATGGGGTTGGACCATTCGGGCGCGGTCAAGCTGATGGTGGATGCAATATCGCCCTATATGCTGGGATTACCGCCCTATCTGATGATTTTCGCGGTTTACAGCCTTGCCTCGGTGCTGACGGAACTGGTGTCCAATAACGCGGTGGCAGTGATCCTGACGCCGATTGCAATTGGCCTCGGCACGTCGCTGGGTGTTGACCCGCGGCCCTTGGTGGTCGCGGTGATGTTTGGTGCCTCCGCCAGCTTTTCGACGCCCATCGGCTATCAGACCAATACGCTGGTCTACGGCCCCGGCGGCTATCGTTTCACCGACTTCTTGCGGATCGGAGTGCCGCTCAACCTGTTGATGATGGGGGTTATGAGCGCCCTGATCCCCTTGTTTTTCCCGTTCTGAGGATGATGGAAATGAAGATGTTACGGTATTGGCCGGTTCTCTTGCTTTTGGGCTGCGGGGTGGCGCAACCAGTGCCACAGGCGGCGCGGCTCAGCAAGGATGAGTTGAAAGTGTTCATGTCGGACGGATCGACCTGCACGGCCCCCATCGGAGCGGGGCAGATGCCGGATTGTGGAACCGGCCTGAGCTACCGTGTCGATCTGGTGGAAAACCCCAATGTACTGCGACAGCTTATGGAGCGTGCGCTTGGCGCTTTGGGGATGGCGGATGCTTTGGCGCCGTTGGGTGAGGTGACGCTGACTGATGCCGCCGGGCGTGAATATCATTTCGTTTCCCCCCCGCCGCCGCCGGAAAGCGAGCGGAAACCCGATTCAGGACGCGTCGACGATAGCGATTGACTTGACTGGACAGGGCATTTGCGGGTTTGCCAAAGGCGCCGGGGTTGCGGATACGCCCCGCGCTTGTGTATAGGGCAGACACAGAGATTTCATATACCGGAGACCGGGTTCATGGCAGGCCATTCAAAATGGGCGAACATCCAGCACCGCAAGGGCAAGCAGGATAAAATTCGCTCCAAGATGTTTTCCAAGCTGTCCAAGGAAATTACCGTGGCAGCCAAGATGGGCGACCCCGATCCCGATAAGAACCCGCGTCTGCGCCTTGCCGTAAAGGCCGCGAAATCGCTGTCGATGCCAAAGGATGTGATCGACCGCGCGATCAAGAAATCGCAAGGCGGCGATGCGGCGGATTATACCGAAATCCGCTATGAGGGTTACGGCCCCGCCGGGATTGCCATCATTGTCGAGGCAATGACCGATAACCTGAACCGCACCGCATCCAATGTGCGCAGCTATTTCACCAAATGCGGCGGCAACCTTGGGCAGACCGGCTCGGTCAGCCACGGGTTCGACCGCGTGGGCGAGATTACCTATCCCGTCGAGGCAGGCGATGCTGATACGGTGATGATGGCCGCGCTGGACGCTGGTGCCGATGATGTGGAATCGGATGACGAAGGCCATTGGATTTACTGCGCGATGGAGCAGTTGAACGAGGTCTCGGATGCTTTGGAAAAATCCTTGGGCGAGTCGAGCGAATCCAAGCTGATCTGGAAGCCGCAGGTTCTGACCGAGGTTGATCTCGATACGGCGCAGAAGCTGATGAAGCTGATTGATATGTTGGAAGAAGATGATGACGTGCAAGACGTCACGCATAACTTCGACATTCCAGAGGACGTGGCCGCGCAGCTTTAAGCGCAACGCGTTCGGAATTTGGCCTCCGGTCCGCGTGACCGGGGGCTTTTTTATGCCTCGGGTCTGCGTAAATGGGTCGCGAAAGCGGTGATCAGCAGCGCCAGTGCGGCAAGCGTCAGCAAGGCCAGTCGTAGTGAGGTCAGCTCGGCCAGAAAGCCGATAACCGGCGGGCCAAGCAGCAAGCCGCCATAGCCAAGGGTCGCCACCGAAGCAATCGCACGGCCCGGTGTCATGTTCGAGTCCGCTGCTGCGCGCGAAAAGGCCAAAGGGAACAACACGGCATAGCCCAAGCCCATCAACGCAAAGCCAAGCAATGCCTGTGTGATGCCCATGGCCGACGCCACGCAAAGCACGCCCAGAAAGGCCGCGATGCCCGAGGCACGGGCGGTTGTGTCGGAGCCGAAGTGGCGGATCACGCGGTCGCCCAACATCCGCATCACAAAAATCGCGACCGAGAATGTGGAATAGCCGAAGGTGGCAAGTGCTTCGCTCGTGCCGATGCTGCCGTGCAGGTAGACCCCGCCCCAATCGGCCACAGCCCCTTCGCCCATCGCTGCGGCAAAGGCGATGAGGCCAACAAAGACCAGCGCGCCGCGTGGGAAGGCAAAGAGGCTGCCTCCCGAGGCTGCGTTGCGCGCCGAGGCCCAGGGGCCAGAGGCGATGGCAAGGCAGATCGCGCCCAAAGGCAGGCTCGCCAGTGCGAAGTGGGCGGGCACCGAAGTGCCGAAATTGATGGCAAAATACCCCATCGCGGCGGCAACACCTGCCCCAAGGCTGAACATCGCGTGAAAGGAGGCCATGATCGGGCGGCCCGCCGCTTTTTCCACCTCTGCGGCCCAGACATTCATTGCCACATCCATTGACCCATGCGTCATGCCGAACAGAAACAGCGCCAGTGCTAACAAAGGCAAGCTGGGCGCGAGACCAAGCACCACCAAGGCGGCGCAATAGACCAGTGCGATGATCCGCGTCACTGGTGCCGCGCCGAAACTGTCCACCATCCGCCCCGCGAGCGGGAAGGAAATTATTGCCCCCGCTGCGAGGCACAGCAGCAAGAGGCCCAGCAAATTGGGCGTCAGCGCATGGGTTGCTGCAATCGCCGGAATGCGTGAGGCCCAGATGCCCAGCAGGGCACCGTTCAGGATGAACATCGCGGCAACCGCGCGACGGGGTGTTCGGAAGCGATACATCAGGCACCTGTTCTTGGGTTGCGGCAAGGGAACAGGAAAGCGGCGCGGCTGCAATGGGCAAGCAAAGACCCGCAACAGAGTTTACAAAAGGTGATCGCGCGCCGTGCGAGTGATCGCCTCGGTCAGCGGAGCAAGTGCAGCAGCCGTCAGCCGGGTAAACTGCCAGTACAGTGGCACATCAAGCGGCGTGTTCGTGGCAATCTCAACCAAACGATCGGAGGCGAGGTGATCGGCGATCAGCAGCTCGGGGTTCATGCCCCAGCCGAGACCCAGCGCGGCCGCCTCCACAAAGCCTTGGCTGGAGGCAATGCGGTGGGTCGGGAAGGCAAAGCGCGCGGCGCTCCCTCCGCCCAGATGTCGGTTGATCCAGTCGCGTTGCAGGCGATCCTTGTCGGAAAAGGTCAGTGCGGGCGCTTGGGTAAGGGCGGCGCGGGTGGCCCCTTGCGGCATCCAGCGGGCCATATAGGCGGGGGATGCGGTTGCCCTATACCGCAGAGCCCCCAAGGGCAGGGTATCACAGCCTTGCAACGGGCCGGGGTGGCTGGTGAGGGCGGCGGACACCTCGCCGTTGCGCAGACGGTCCTGGCTGTGGTCTTGGTCGTCGATCACCAAATCGAACAGCAGCCCTTCGGTCGATGCCAGCGCGGGCAGCACCCATGTGGCAAGGCTGTCGGCATTCACTGCGATGCGGATCGTGGTTTGCCCCGGCCCTTCGGGCAGACCATCGGCAAGGGTGGACTCCAGCAGCATCACCTCTTCAAAATGCCGGATCAGCCGCAGCCCCGGTTCGGTTGCGCTGCACGGCTGTCCGCGCCGGATCAGCAGGGTGCCAAAGCGTTCCTCCAGCGCCTTGAGCCGTTGCGAGATGGCCGAAGGCGTGACCGACAGCGCCGCCGCGGCCAGATCAAAAGAGCCGCGCCGATGGATCGCGGCGAGGGCGGCAAGTTGGGCATAGTCGAACATTAACAACCCTAATGAAAACGCAGAAAGATTAATTTGATAGGGGCAGGCTTTCCGCGCTAGGTCAAGCCCGGATAGGGGAGACACCGATGGCCGCGATTTCAGATTTGGCGCAATTGTTGCGCAGCATGGTGCCGGGCTTGGCACCCGAGGAATATGGCTTTGGCCTGAGCCAAGGGCAAAGCGTGCCGGGGGCCTTTGCCACCGTGGCCGAGGCGGAAGGGTTTACCGTGGTTGCCCCGGTGGCCGCCTTGCAGGCCGCAGGCGTGGCGTATCAGCCCGGCTGGGCGCGGATCAGCCTTGCGGTGCATTCCGATCTGCAAGCGGTGGGCCTGACGGCGGCCATCGCGCAGGCATTGGCCGCAGCAGGGATCAGCGCCAATGTCATCGCAGGCTATCATCACGACCATGTTTTCGTGCAATGGCTGCGGCGGCATGAGGCGATGGCAGTTCTGAAAGGTCTGTCAGATGCTTGAGGCTTTGGTCGCGGGCTATCTGGTCAGCTTCAGCCTGATCGCGGCGATTGGTGCGCAAAACGCCTTTGTGCTGCGCCAAGGC